>DATAIT010000099.1 GCA_036262515.1 Acidimicrobiales bacterium
GACGGTGGCGACGAGGTCGTCTCGGCCGAGGACCTGCTCGCCGAGGAGGTCGAGGGTGACGACGACGAGGACATCGTTGTCGAGAGCCCGTACGACCGCCCGGGCCAGTGGTTCGTGGTCCACACCTACGCCGGCTACGAGAACAAGGTGAAGTCGAACCTGGAGAGCCGGATCTCCTCCATGAACATGGAGGATCGCATCTACGAGGTCGTCATCCCCGTCGAGGACGTCATGGAGTTCAAGGGCGGCAAGAAGGTCGTCGTCCAGAAGAAGGTGTTCCCGGGCTACCTCCTCGTGCGCTGCGAGCTCGATGACGACTCGTGGTATGTCGTGCGCAACACGCCCGGCGTCACCGGTTTCGTGGGCCATGGCTCCAAGCCGGTGCCCCTGGCCCGCAAGGACGTGGAGACGTTCCTCGGGGTAAAGGCCGAGGGCACCGACCCGGCCAAGAAGACGAGGCCGCGCCTGGAGTACGAGGTGGGCGAGAGCGTGCGGGTCCGCGAGGGGCCGTTCGCCGATTTCTCCGGCCAGATCGCCGAGATCAACGAAGACCAGCTCAAGCTCAAGGTGCTCGTCAACATCTTCGGGCGCGAGACTCCGGTCGAGCTCGAGTTCAGCCAGGTCGCCAAGCTCTAACCGGCACCGGGAAGAGAAGGAAGGAACCCAACCATGGCGAAGAAGCGCGTCGCCGCGATCGTCAAGATCCAGCTCCCTGCCGGTGCCGCCACACCGGCGCCTCCGGTCGGGACGGCCCTCGGCCCGCACGGCGTCTCCACCCCCGAGTTCTGCAAGCAGTACAACGCGGCCACGGAGAACCAGCGGGGCAGCGTCATCCCGGTCGAGATCACGGTCTTCGAGGACCGATCGTTCACGTTCGTCCTGAAGACGCCGCCCACGCCGGTGCTGCTCCGCCAAGCGGCGGGCATCGACAAGGGCTCCACCACCCCCGGCAAGGCGGGCGCCGGCACCGTCACGGCCGCCCAGCTGGCGGAGATCGCCCAGACCAAGATGCCGGACCTCAACGCCAACGACCTCGAGGCGGCCAAGCGCCAGATCGAGGGCACGGCTCGCTCGATGGGCATCACCGTCAAGTAGCGGCAGTCCCCACCGGGCCGGGACGACCTCGCCCGCCCGGTCACACCAACCACACGGAGGAAGGCACATGCCGAACGGAAAGCGCTACACCGATGCTGCACGCCGCTTCGATCGTCAGCACCTGCACGGTCCGGGCGAGGCGGTCGACGTGGTGAAGAGCCTGGCAAACGCGAAGTTCGACGAGACCGTCGAGCTGGCCGTCCGCCTCGGCGTCGACCCCCGACGGGCCGACCAGATCGTGCGGGGCACGGTCGCCCTGCCGTCCGGGACGGGCAAGGACGTGCGCGTCGTCGTCTTCGCGTCCGGCGACGCAGCCGAGGAGGCACGAGCGGCCGGCGCCGACGCCGTGGGCGCCGACGACCTCGTCCAGCGCGTCCAGGGAGGCTTCCTCGACTTCGACGTGGCCATCGCCACCCAGGACCTCATGGCCCAGGTCGCACGGTTGGGCCGGGTCCTCGGTCCCCGGGGCCTGATGCCCAACCCGAAGACGGGCACGGTGACCGCCGACGTGGGCAAGGCCGTCACCGAGTTCAAGGGCGGCCGGGTGGAGTACCGCACCGACAAGTTCGGCAACATCCACGTGCCCGTGGGCAAGGCGTCGTTCCCCCGCAGCGCCCTGCTGGCCAACGCCCGGGCCGTCATCGACGAGCTCCAGCGGGCCAAGCCGGCGGCGGCCAAGGGGAAGTACATCAAGTCGGTGACCCTGGCCTCCACCATGGGGCCCGGGGTGAAGCTCGACCCGGCGCGCATCCGCATCACCGACGAGGAGCTCGCAGAGCAAGCGGCCTCGTAGTAGCCTGCGTCCCCGCAGTACCAACCTGTCGCCGCAGACCTCTGGTGCGCCCCCGGGCGCGTAATGGGCTCCCGCCCGCCTGACGAGGCGAACCCTCCTGGAACCAGGGGCGTTCGGCGTGGCCGGGCGCCCGCTGTCGTTTTCGAGGAGGTGTCTTCGTTGGACAACCCGAGGCCCGAGAAGGTGGCCGTGGTGGACGAGGTGCGCGAGCGCCTCACCGCCGCCGACGCCGCCATCCTCACGGAGTATCGCGGTCTGTCGGTGAAGGACCTCGCTGCGCTGCGCCGGTCGCTGGCGCCCGCCGGCGGCACCTACAAGATCTACAAGAACACGCTCGTGTCCTTCGCCGTCCGCGACCTGGGACTGGCCGAGCTGGAGGCCATGCTGCAGGGGCCCACGGCGATCGCGTTCGTCGACGGCGATGCCGTCGAGGTGGCCAAGGCGCTGCGCGACTTCTCCCGCACGCATCCGCTGCTCGTGGTGAAGGGCGGCATCCTGGGCCAGAGCGTGCTCTCGCCTGCCGACGCCGCCGCCCTGGCCGACGTCCCGCCCCGGGAGGTGCTCCTCGCTCGGATCGCCGGCGCCTTCGCCGCACCGATGGTGCAGTTCGCCGGTCTGCTCGAGGCGCTCCCGCGGAACCTCGCCTACGGCCTCAAGGCGCTGCTCGAGAAGCGGGGCGGCGCCCCCGAAGCCGCGGCCGACGCCCCGGCCGAGGACGCCGTCGATGCGGCCGCCGCCCCCGGCGACTCGGCGGCCGACGCAACCGGGAGCGCCGCCGCCCCCCCGGCCGTGGGAGCTGGCGAGGCCGCCCCGGCCGAGAGCGCCGTAGGCGCAGGCCCCGTCGACTCGACGCCGGCCGAGCCCGCCGACTCGACGCCGACGCCGGAGTCGCCGGCCGAGGGATCCGCCGAGCCCGCCCCGGCCGACGCAGCCCCGCCCGCCGATACCGCCGAGCCCGCCGCCCCGGCCGACGCCGGCAGTGCTGCCGCCGAGCCGGCCGACGCCGCAGCTCCGCCCGCCGATACCGCCGAGCCCGCCGCCCCGCCGGCCGAGCCTGCCGCCGAGCCGGCCGACGCCGCCGCCCCGGCCGACGCCGCCCCGGCCGACGCCGGCAGTGTGGCCGCCGAGCCCGCCGGACCGGCCGACGAACCCGGCCCTTCCACCGCCGGCACGGAGGAGCCCGCCGAGGGCGCCACCGACCCGACCCCGCCCGCCGCCGACGCCTGATCCACGACCGACCCCGCATAGGAGAAACGACATGGCCACCAAGGCAGAGATACTCGACGCCATCGCCGGGATGACCGTTCTCGAGCTGAGCGAGCTGCTCAAGGAGTTCGAGGAGAAGTTCGGCGTGACCGCCGCCGCTCCCATGGCGGTTGCCGCCCCCGCCGCCGGCGGTGGTGGCGACGCCGCCCCGGTGGAGGAGGAGAAGGACGAGTTCGACGTCATCCTCACCGGCGCCGGCGAGAAGAAGATCCAGGTGATCAAGGAGGTGCGCGCGCTCACCAGCCTGGGCCTGAAGGAGGCCAAGGACCTGGTCGACGGCGCGCCCAAGCCCGTGCTCGAGCGGGCCAGCAAGGAGGACGCCGAGAAGGCCCGGGCCCAGCTCGAGGCGGCCGGCGCCACCGTCGAGGTCAAGTAGCCCTGGTGTGCGTGCGGGGCGGCCCGGCGGGCCGCCCCGCTTCTTGCGCCGTCGGCATCCGGAATCCCGGATGCGGACGGCGCAGGGACGGCGCCGGGCCCGCTCCGAGGGTCCTCTGGGGTGCGAAAGCCCCCAAACCCTTGACGAAACAGGGCCTGCGCCTTACGCTGCTCCCGCGCCCGCTGGCGGTGGTGTTGTGTTTCCCCCTGCGCGCGCGTACAATGAGCGGTTGCCGTGCTCGCCCGCTCGCGCCCTGTAATTCCTAGGCCTCGCTTTCGCGCGCCCGGTCCGCCCCTTCAGCCCGTCGAGGAGTAGACCTTGCCGTCTCGTTCCACCGCCAGGGAACGTTTGTCCTTCGCCAACCTCGATGAGGTCCTGCCGCTGCCGGATCTCATCGCCATCCAGCGTGATTCGTTCAAGTGGTTCCTCGACACCGCCCTTGCGGACACGTTCCGCGACATCAGCCCGATCGAGGACTTCACCGGCCAGCTCCGTCTGGAGCTGGAGTTCGACCCCACCGATCCCGACCTTCGCCCGCCTCCGAAGTTCAGCGTGGAGGAGTGCAAAGAGAAGGACATGACGTACTCGGCCCCGATCTTCGTCCGGGCCCGCTTCATGAACGCCACCACCGGCGAGATCAAGGAGCAGACCGTCTTCATGGGCGACTTCCCCATGATGACGGACAAGGGCACGTTCGTGATCAACGGCACCGAGCGGGTGGTTGTCTCCCAGCTGGTCCGCAGCCCGGGCGTCATCTTCCAGCCGGGGCGCGACGTGAAGACGGTGGTCACCGGAACCATCCATCCCTACCGGGGTGAGTGGATCGAGTTCGACGTCGAGGCCAAGCCGGGCAAGGACATCACGGCGGGCACCCGGGTGGCCCGCAAGCGCCGCCTCAGCCTGTTCGTGCTGCTGCGTGCCCTGGGCTACGACGAGGAGAGCTACCCCGGCGCCCTCGACCGCTTCGTCCGCCACTTCGACTTCCTCGAGGGCCAGTGGCTGAAGGACAAGGAGCTCGCCGTCACCCGGGAGGAGGCCCTGCTCGAGATCTACAAGCGGGCCCGGCCAGGTGAGCCGCCGTCGGTGGAATCGGCCCGCGCCTACTTCGAGAACGCCTTCTTCAACTCCAAGCGCTACGACCTCACCCGCGTCGGCCGCTACAAGCTGAACCGCAAGCTCGGCCCCGAGATCGAGAAGGCCGCCCAGATCCTCGACCTCGACCTCGAGCGCCCGGCCGAGGGCCAGGGCGTCCTCAGCCCGTCGGAACTGCTGGCCGCCGCCACCTACATGCTGCACCTGGCCAACGGCGAGCCCGGGTACCGGCTCGACGACCAGGACCACTTCGCCAACCGCCGCATCCGGTCCGTCGGCGAGCTGATCCAGAACCAGGTCCGCGTCGGCCTGTCCCGGATGGAGCGGGTGGTGCGCGAGCGCATGACCACCCAGGACGTCGAGGCCATCACGCCGCAGACGCTCATCAACATCCGCCCGGTCGTGGCCGCCATCAAGGAGTTCTTCGGCACCAGCCAGCTGTCGCAGTTCATGGACCAGGTCAACCCGCTGTCGGGCCTCACCCACAAGCGGCGCCTGTCGGCCATGGGCCCCGGCGGCCTGTCCCGTGAGCGGGCCGGGTTCGAGGTGCGCGACGTGCACAGCTCCCACTACGGGCGCATGTGCCCCATCGAGACGCCGGAGGGCCCGAACATCGGCCTCATCGGCCACCTCGCCACCTACGGCCGCATCAACGAGTACGGCTTCATCGAGACG
Source organism: Acidimicrobiales bacterium (assembly GCA_036262515.1). Taxonomy (GTDB): domain Bacteria; phylum Actinomycetota; class Acidimicrobiia; order Acidimicrobiales; genus JAHFUS01. The sequence goes on from DATAIT010000099.1 coordinate 5,298, forward strand.
CCCTACCGCACCGTCACCGACGGCCGTGTCACCGACGAGGTGCGCTACCTGGCCGCCGACGAGGAGGAGGAGCACGTCATCGCCCAGGCCAACGCCAGCCTGGACGAGCGGGGCAACTTCACCGAGGAGCGCGTCCTCGTGCGCCGCGGGCCCCAGGGCGCCGGCGTGCGGGTGGGCGCCACCACCACGTCCTACGGCTCCAGCACGGAGGTCGACTTCGTGCCCCCGTCCGAGGTCGACCTCATGGACATCTCGCCGAAGCAGATCGTGTCGGTGTCCACCGCCCTGATCCCCTTCATCGAGCACGACGACGCCAACCGGGCCCTCATGGGCGCCAACATGCAGAAGCAGGCCGTGCCCCTCGTGCGGCCCGAGGCCCCCTACATCGGCACCGGCGTCGAGGGCCGGGCCGCCCGTGACGCGGGCGACCTGATCCTGGCCGAGGCCGACGGCACCGTCACCGAGGTCACCGGCGAGCTCATCGCCGTGGAGTACACCGGCGGCCTCGGCCGCAAGGTCTACCGGCTGGCCAAGTTCCGTCGCTCGAACCAGAACACCTGCATCAACCAGCGCTCGCTGGTCGACGAGGGCGACAAGATCAAGAAGGGCGACATCCTGGCCGACGGCCCCTCCACCCACAACGGCGAGCTGGCCCTGGGAAAGAACCTGCTCGTGGCCTTCATGCCGTGGGAGGGCTACAACTTCGAGGACGCCATCATCCTGTCGGAGCGCCTGGTGCGCGACGACGTCCTCACCTCGATCCACATCGAGGAGCACGAGGTCGACGCCCGCGACACCAAGCTGGGCGCCGAGGAGATCACGCGGGACATCCCCAACCTGTCCGAGGAGATCCTGAAGGACCTCGACGAGCGGGGCATCATCCGGGTGGGCGCCGAGGTCGGCCCCGGCGACGTGCTGGTGGGCAAGGTCACTCCCAAGGGCGAGACCGAGCTCACCCCCGAGGAGCGCCTCCTGCGGGCCATCTTCGGCGAGAAGGCCCGTGAGGTCCGCGACACCAGCCTCAAGGTGCCGCACGGCGAGTCCGGCAAGGTCATCGACGTCCGGGTCTTCTCCCGGGAGGACGCCCACGAGCTGCCCCCGGGCGTCAACCAGCTGGTGCGGGTCTACGTGGCCCAGAAGCGCAAGATCAGCGAGGGCGACAAGCTGGCCGGCCGCCACGGCAACAAGGGCGTCATCTCCAAGATCCTCCCCGTCGAGGACATGCCGTTCCTGGCCGACGGCACTCCCGTCGACATCATCCTCAGCCCCTTCGGCGTCCCCAGCCGCATGAACGTCGGTCAGGTGCTCGAGGCCCACCTCGGCTACGCCGCCCGCTGGGGCTGGGAGGGCGCCGAGCACGCCATCACCCCGGTGCGGGGCACCGAGACCAAGACCCGCCCGCTCACCGAGCCCGCCGTGTGGGTGGCCACGCCGGTGTTCGACGGGGCCCACTGGGA
>DATAIT010000100.1 GCA_036262515.1 Acidimicrobiales bacterium
TGATCCCGAAGAGGAACAGCACCACGATGGCCCCGATGTAGACCAGCACCTGCACGACGGCGGTGAACTCGGCGGCCAGCAGGATGTAGAGCGCGGCAACGCCGGCCAGTACCACCACCAGGTGCAGGGCGGCGTGCACGATGTTCTTGGTGGTCACCACCCGGATGGCGGCGATGCCCATCGCCGCCGCGATGGCCCCGAAGATGACGTTCTGGGCGACCATCGTCTACTTCTTGGCACCCTTCTTGGCCTCGGCGCCGGCCTCCAGCGCAGGAGGCTCCGGCACCGTCTCCATCCACTCGCCCAGCTTGGTCTTGTCGTGCAGGAGGTCGGCGATCTTCACCTCTGAGTACTCGTACTCGGGACTCCAGAACAGGGCGTCGAAAGGGCAGACCTCGACACAGATCCCGCAGTACATGCAGACGCCGTAGTCGATGTCGAAGCGATCCAGCTTCTGCACCGTTCTGGGCTTGCCACCCTCCCGGCGGGGCGGCGCCTTGTCCTTGTAGCCCTCGATGTAGATGCACCAGTCGGGGCACTGCCGGGCGCACAGCATGCACACCGTGCAGTTCTCCTCCTTGAGGGCGATGACGCCCCTGGCGCGGGTGGGCGGCGCCTCCTTGACGTGCGGGTACTGCACGGTGACGGCCGGCTTCAGCATCGTCTTGAACGTCACGCCGAGGCCCTTGAGGAGACCCTCTCCGGGCAGGTGCGGCATGGCTAGAACACCACCTTGAGGACACCGGTGGCCAGGATGTTGACCAGCGAGAGCGGGATGAGGTACTTCCACGCCACCGCCTGGAGCTGGTCCTCCCGGAACCGGGGGTAGCTGAAGCGGATCCAGAAGATCAAGAAGGCGACGAACATGATCTTGGCGCCCAGCACCAGAGGACCGAGCCAGTCGGCCAGCGCACCCTCGACGCCGGGCACGTGCCACCCGCCGAGGAACAGGGTGGCGCCGATGGCGGAGAAGGCGAAGGCGGTGCCGAACTCGCCCATGAAGAAGAACAGGAACCGGAAGCCGGTGTACTCGGTCATGTACCCGGCCACGAGCTCCGACTCGGCCACCGGCATGTCGAACGGCGTCTGGGTGAGCTCGGCCTGGGCGGCGGCCAGGAAGAGCCCGAAGCCGATGATCTGGGTGAGGATGAAGGGGTTGCCGATGAGGCCCACGCCGAAGATCTCGCCGTCGGCCTGGGCGTGCACGATGCCCTGGAGGCTCATCGTCCCGGCCTGCACCACCACGCCGACCACGGCCAGGACCAGCGGCAGCTCGTAGGCGATGAGCTGCCCCGCAGCCCGGAGGGCGCCGATGAGCGAGTACTTGTTGGCCGACGACCAGCCCGCCATGAGGATGCCGAGCACCGACAACGACGACACGGCCAGGGCGAAGAAGATGCCGGTGTCGAGGTCCTCCACCACCAGCCGCGGCCCGGCCGGGATCACGATGTAGAGCAGGAACGTCGACATCAGCACGACGATGGGCGCCGACGCGAACACGAAGCGGTCGGCCCGGGCCGGGAAGATGTCCTCCTTCTGCATGAACTTCACCCCGTCGGCCACCAGCTGGAGCACACCGTGCGGGCCCGCTTCCATCGGGCCGAGCCGGCTCTGCATGTGGCTCATCATCTTCAGCAGGAAGACGTAGCCGAGGATGATGGCGCCGGCCGGGATGAGGCTCAGCACCACGACCACCTTCAGCGTCGTGGTGGCCCAGTAGGCCGTCAGGTCCACGCCGTAGATCACCGTCCGCCTCCGGCGGACGCCGACCCCGGATCAGCCGACGGCACCGCCGCGTCGGAGCAGAGAATGGGGGCGCCGCCGGCGCACCACGCCGTCCGGGATGACCAGGTCATCGATCGATGTCGCCCAGGATGAAGTAGAGGCTGGCGAGGATGGTGATCACGTCGGGAACGTAGACGCCGCGGAGCAGCCACGGGGTGATCGAGACGTTGTTGAACGAAGGGGTGCGGATCTTGACGCGGAACGGTCCGAGACCGCCCTTGCTGACCACGTAGTAGCCCATCTCGCCGAGCGGGTTCTCGGTGTGCACCCAGGACTCCCCCGCCGGCACCTTGATGATCCGGGGCACCTTGGCCTGGATGGAACCTGCGGGCAGCGAGTCGAGCAGCTGGTCGACGATCTTGGTGGCCTCGCGCGTCTCCTGGAGGCGGACCCAGTAGCGGGCGAACGAGTCGCCGTCGGGGTGGGTCCAGACCTTCCAGTCGCACTGGTCGTAGACGAGAGGCGACCGCTCGTCGCGGCGGATGTCCCAGTCGACGCCGCTGGCCCGGATGTTGGCCCCCGACAGGCCGTACTCGAGGCCGACCGCAGGCGGGATCACGCCGATCCCGCGAGTGCGGGTCTGGAAGATCTCGTTCCCCATGAGGAGGTCCTCGATCTCGTCGCAGAAGCCGCGCATCTTCTTCATGGCGACCTTGCACTCCTCGATCCAGCCTCTCGGGAGGTCCTCCTTCAGCCCGCCGATGCGGTCGTAGTTGGGGTGGAAGCGGCCGCCGGTGGCCGCCTCCATCAGGTTGAGCACGTGCTCACGGTCGCGGAAGGCGAAGAAGATCGGGGTGATGGCGCCGAGCTGGACGCCCATGTCGCCGAGGAAGAGAGTGATGTTGGCGATACGGGCCATCTCGAAGAAGATCGTCCGGATCCACTGCGCCCGCGGCGGCGCCTCGATGCCCATGAGGTTCTCGGCGGCCAGGATGAACGGCACCTCGTTGGCGAAGTGGCCCAGCCAGTCGATGCGGTTCACGAGGGTGGTCACCTGCGGATAGGTACGGACCTCGCACAGCTTCTCGTACCCCCGGTGCATGTAGCCGGCCACCGGCTCCGCCCACACGACCTGCTCTCCGTCGAGACGGACGACGATCCGGAGGGTGCCGTGGGTCGCCGGATGCTGCGGGCCCAGGTTGAGGGTCATCCCCTCGGTCTCGAGCTCGACGTTCACGCGGGCGTCGGCCGCCTGGCCGGCGATGTAGGCCGACTTCTGCCAGTCCTGGGTGGCCACCATCAGGCGTCGGCCCCCTCGGTGTCGCCGTCGGGTGCCGCCTCCTCGCCGGGCATGGCCTCGACGTCGACCAGCCCGGGCCAGGGCTTCACCTCGCGAGCCAGGAGCGGGAAGTCCTTGCGCATCGGGTGGCCCTCGAACTCCCCCGGCAGGTACATGTGGCGCAGCCCCGGGTGGCCGTCGAACTCGAAGCCGTACATCTCCCAGGCCTCGCGCTCGTGCCAGTCGGCACCGCGGTAGACCGGGACCCACGAGCCGATGCGGGGGACGCGCTCGTCGAGGTCGGCCTTCAGGGTGATGCCCACCTTGGCCGTGGTGGAGAAGACCCGCGCGAAGACCTGGAAACGGGTGTCCCCGCCGGCCACGCCGGTCTTGAGGCTCCCGGCGTCGTCGACCACCTCCACATCGCCGCCCTCGTCGCCCTCCTCGAGCGACGCCCCGCCGTCGGGATCCCAGACCTTCTCACCGGAAAGGTCGGGGTTCACCATCCAGTCGAGCCCGGACAGGAAACAGAAGTAGTCCATGCCCATGGCGTTGCGCAGCACCTCGGCCGCCTGGGCCCACGAGCTGCGCTCGAGGCGCACCCAGACGTCGCCACCGGCGGTCTCCGACGCCAGGACCGCCGTGCCGAGCTGGCGGCGGAGGGTCTCGAGCAACTCGGTCCGGACCGTGTCGACGGCGGCGCCGGCCCCCTCGTCGACAGCGGGCGGCGTGCCGCCCTCAGCGCCCGACGACAATCGGCTCACCCTTCCATCGCTCCGCCATGTCCTCGTTCTGGATGCGTTGCTGCAGGAGCACGATCCCTTCGAGGAGTGCCTCCGGCCGGGGCGGGCACCCCGGGACGTACACGTCGACGGGGATGATCTGGTCGACCCCCTTGGTCACCGAATAGCTGTCCCAGTAGGGGCCACCGCAGTTGGCGCACGACCCCATGGAGATGACGTACTTGGGATCGGGCATCTGCTCGTAGAGCCGCCGGATGGGCGGCGCCATCTTGTCGGTAACCGTGCCGGAGATGACCACCAGGTCGGCCTGGCGGGGGCTGGCCGGGAAGGGGATCACCCCGAGGCGCATCACGTCGTAGCGGGGCGACCCGAAGGCGGCGCCCATCTCGATGGCGCAGCAGGCGAGGCCCCACTGGTACACCCACAGGGAGTACTTGCGGCTCATGTTGAGCAGGTGGGTGAGGGGCTTGGGGATCCGCCCCTTCTCGACTAGGCCCACCGGAGCACGCCCTTGCGCCACGCGTAGACGAGCCCGAGGGCGAGGATCACGATGAACACGATCATCTCCACCAGGCCGAACACGCCGAACGCCTCCAGGCGGACGGCCCACGGGAAGATGAACACGGCCTCGACGTCGAACATCACGAACAAGAGGGCGAAGATGTAGTAGCGGACCTGGCTCTGGGACCACCCGGTGCCGACGGGGTCGACGCCGCTCTCGTAGGCGATGTACTTCTGCGCCTGCGGCCGCGTGGGACGAAGCAGGCTGCCCATGCCCAGCATCATCCCCACCATGCCCACCGCAGCCGCCCCGAAGATCAGCACGCTCAGGTAGCTGCGGAGGAAGCCAGACATCAAGGCGAGCCTACGTGAGCGGGTTCACAACCCGCCAGACCAGAAACAGCCGCCGTTCGCCTGCCGGAAACCTCACAGGAGCAGGGTCGCCTGGCGGGCGAAGTGGATCATGGGCGAGGGCACGAGGCCGAAGCCGATGGTGAAGGCAGCGGCCACCGCCACGACCAGACCCGTGGCTGCCGGCACCGCCATGCGCCGCACACCGTCGGCGCCCCCGGCATCTCCCTGCGGCGCGCTGTCGTCGACCTGGGCGTACATGAGCACGGTGATGCGGAGGTAGAAGAAGGCGGCGATGACCGCCGAGAGCATGCCGATCAGCGCCAGCGCGTACGACCGGGACTGCACGGCGGCGGAGATCACGTAGAACTTGGCCAGGAAGCCGGTGGTGAACGGCACCCCGGCCTGGGACAGGAGGAGCACGGTGAAGGCCAGCGCCAGCGCCGGGCGCCGGGCCGCCAGCCCCCGATAGGCGGACAGGTCGTGGTCGGCGTCGCCCCTCCGCCCGACCACTGTGATGACGGCGAAGCTGCCGAGCACCATGAAGGTGTAGGCCAGGAGGTAGAACAGCGATCCGGCGATGCCCTGCCGCGTGGCCGCCTGGAGGCCGATGAGGACGTAGCCGGCGTGGCTGATCGACGAGTACGCCAGCATCCGCTTGATGTCCGACTGCACCACCGCGAGCACCGAGCCGACCAGCAGGGTCACCACGGCGAGGACCAGGATCACCGGGCGCCAGTCGAACCGAAGCGTGGAGAACGTGGAGAAGAACACCCGCAGCAGCCCCGCGAACCCGGCGGCCTTCGCCGTCGCCGCCATGAACCCGGTGGCCGGCGACGGTGACCCCTGGTACACGTCGGGTGTCCAGGTGTGGAACGGCACGACTGCCACCTTGAAGCCGAGACCGACCAGGATGAGCGCCGCGCCGGCCAGCAGGACACCCGCGTTGGGCGCCACGTTGGACGCGAGGAACTGGCGGATCTGCCCGAGGTTCGTGCTCCCCGTGGAGCCGTACACCAGTGCGATGCCGTACAGGAACAGCGCCGAGGAGAAGGCGCCGAGCACGAAGTACTTCATGGCCGCCTCCTTCGACTCGATGCGGCGCGGATGGAACCCGGCGAGCACGTACAGGGCGATGGAGAGGATCTCGAGTCCGAGGAACAGGACGATGAGGTCGTTGGCCGACGCCATGACCACGCCCCCCGACGCCGACAGCAGCATGAGGACGTAGAACTCGGGGCCTTCGAATCCCTCGCGGTCCAGGTAGGCCGACGCGATGAGCGAGCCCAGGATCACGCAGACGCTGATGAGCACCATGAAGAACACGGCGAACCCGTCGACCACGAGGGCACCGGCGACGACCCGGCGAGGACCGTCGTCGCGGACGTCGAACCAGAGGACGAGCGAGGCGGCCATCGACGCCGCCCCGGTGACCAGCGTGGTCGTCGCCCACAGCCACGGCGGCCGGTGACGCACGACCGACACCACCACGAGGAGGAGCATGGCCCCGCCGATGAGGACGAGCTCGGGGAGCATGGCCGAGTACTCGACGTTGGGCGTGTCGATCGGCGTGAGCGGCACCGAGGCCTGGGCGAGCAGCGGGATCATTCGCCGACCGCCTCGCGTCGAGTCGCCACAGCGGGCTGGCGGTGGTCGGTGGCCTTCTCGACACGGCTCACGAGAGCCTCGACGGCGGGATTGATGCGGTCGAGCACCGGCTGGGGGTACACGCCGAGGAAGACGATCAGGGCGAGGAGCGGTGCCATGACGGCCCGCTCGCGCCACGTCATGTCGGGAAGCCCGACGTTGTCCCCCGTGGGCGTGCCGTGGAAGACCCGCTGATATGCCCACAGGAGGTACAGCGCAGCCAGGATGACGCCGGCCGTGGCCACGACCGCCCACCACCGGCGGGTGATGAAGGTGCCGATGAGGACGAGGAACTCGCCGACGAACCCGTTCAGCCCGGGGAGGCCGATCGACGAGAGCATCACCACCGTGAACACTGCGGCCATGAGGGGCATCGACTTCTGCAGGCCGTGCAACTCGGCGATCTGGCGGGTGTGGCGGCGCTCGTAGATCATGCCGACGAGGAGGAACAGGGCCCCGGTGGACAGCCCGTGGTTCACCATCTGCAGCACGCCGCCGGCGACGCCCTGGTTGGTGAGCGCGAACGTGCCCAGGACGATGAACCCGAGGTGGGCCACCGACGAGTACGCCACCAGCCGTTTGAGATCCTTCTGGACGGTGGCCACCAACGCCCCGTAGATGATGCCGATGGTGGCCAGCGTGAGCAGCAGCGGCGCCATGTCGACGGCGGCGGCGGGGAACAGGGAGACACCGAAGCGCAGGATCCCGTAGGTGCCCAGCTTCAGCAGCACGCCGGCGAGGATCACCGATCCAGCGGTGGGCGCCTCGGTGTGGGCGTCCGGGAGCCAGGTGTGCACCGGGAACAGCGGGATCTTCACGGCGAAGGCGGCGGTGAAGGCGAGGAATACCCACCGGGCGGTGTTCTCCGCCAGCGCGCCCCGCTCGGCCAGCTCCCGCACGTCGAAGGTGACCGGGCGACCCTTGGCGCTGAGGAAGACGAGGGCCAGCATGCCGACGAGCATGAAGGCCGATCCGAAGAGCGTGTAGAGGAAGAACTTGATCGACGCGTAGACGCGGTTGTCGTAGCCCCAACCACCGATGATGAAGTACATCGGGACCAGCGTGATCTCGAAGAACAGGAAGAACACGAATAGGTCAAGGGCCACGAACGATCCGAGGCAGCCCGCTTCGAGCACCAGCATCCACGCCACGTAGGACTTGACGTCGCGGTGCACCTTCGGGCCGATGAGGGCGATGGGGAACAGCACGCCCGTGAGCACGACGAGGAACAGCGAGATGCCGTCGACCCCGACGATCCACGAGATGCCGAGATCCTCGATCCAGTTGTGCTGGGACACGAACTGGTACCCGGCGTCGCCCGCCTCGAAGGCGAAGGCGAGCCACACTGTGAGCACGCCGGTGGCCAGAGCGGCGAGGAACCCGACCATCCTGATGACGTCGGGCCGGTTCCTCGGGAGGACGGCGACGGCGGCGGCGGCGGCGGCGGGGACGAGGACGATGGCGCTCAGGATGGGGAAGTCGAGGTCGTTCACGTCACACCCCGCCCGACCGCACCATGACCCAGCCGAGGAGCACGGTGGCCCCGAAGGCGACGCCGAGGGCGTAGTTGCGGACGTAGCCGGTCTGCACCCTCCGGAGGATTGTGCCGCCGCCCCGCACCAGGCTTCCCATGCCGTCGACCACGCCGTCGATGATCCTGGCGTCCACGACGTAGGCGGCGAAGGCCGAAAGCGCCCGTCCCGGCGTGACGATGACGGCGGCGTACAGCGCGTCGATCCCCCATGCCCGCTTGAGGATCGCCGGCTCGAACGCGTCGATGCGGCGGCCCTTCATGAAGGTGGCGTAGGCGAAGGCGATGCCGGCGGCGGCGGCCGCCACGGCGACGGCGGCCAGCGTGAGCTTGGTGCCGCTGGTGGCCTCCACGTCGTGGAGGGCCTCGCCGAACACCGGCTCCAGCCAGTGCTCCAGGCGCCCTCCCGTGCCGAAGGGCAGGTTGATCACCCCGCCGATCACCGAGAGGCCGGCCAGCACCACGAGCGGACCGGCCATCAGCCACGGCGACTCGTGCGGCTCGGCTCCGTGGCCGCCGTGAGCCGCAGGGACGCCGGCGTGGCCAACGGCGGCCGGCTCGTGGCCCGACGGGGCGTCGGGTGCCACCGGCTCGGGCTCGGTGAGCTCGTGCTTGTCGGCGGCCGGTGCCGTCCGCCAGCGCTCGCCGCCATAGAACACGAGGAACACCTGGCGGGACATGTAGTACGCGGTGAGCAGGGCCGTGACCAGGCCGACGGCCCACAGCGCGGCGCTCTTGTCGTAGGCGTTGAGGAGGATGTCGTCCTTCGACCAGAACCCGGCGAACGGCGGCACGCCGGCGATGGCGAGCCAGCCGATGATGAACGTGGCCGACGTGACGGGCATCCACCTCTTGAGCGCGCCCATGCGCTTCATGTCCTGCTCGTCGTGGAGGCCGTGGATCACGGATCCGGCGCCGAGGAACAGCAGGGCCTTGAAGAAGGCGTGGGTGACCATGTGGAAGATGGCCGCCACGTAGGCACCGCTGCCGACGGCCAGGAACATGTACCCGAGCTGCGAGATCGTGGAGTAGGCGAGGACGCGCTTGATGTCGTCCTGGGCGCAGGCGACGGTGGCGGCGAAGAGCGCCGTCACCGCGCCGACGACGGCGATGGTGGTCCCGACGTCTGGCGTGAGGGCCAGCAGCGGGGCCACGCGAGCCATGAGATAGACCCCGGCGGTGACCATGGTGGCGGCGTGGATGAGGGCCGACACCGGCGTGGGGCCCTCCATGGCGTCGGGCAGCCAGACGAACAGGGGCAGCTGAGCCGACTTGCCACAGGCGCCGACGAACAGGAGCAGGGCGATGGCGGTGACGGTGGTGTGGGAGGCGCCCTCGGCTCCCTCGATGATGCCGGCGTACTGCAGCGTGCCGAAGGTGGCAAAGCACAGGAACATGGCGATCATGAAACCGAAGTCGCCGATGCGGTTGACGACGAAGGCCTTCTTGCCGGCGCTTGCCGCCGACTCGCGCTCGAACCAGAAGGAGATCAGCAGGTAGGAGCAGGCGCCCACACCTTCCCACCCGAGAAAGGTGAGCAGGAGGCTGTCGCCCAGGATGAGCATGAGCATCGAGAACACGAAGAGGTTCAGGTAGACGAAGAACCGGTGGAAGCGCTCGTCGCCGTGCATGTAGCCGATCGAGTACACGTGGATCAGGAAGCCGACGCCGGTGACGAAGAGGGCCATCGTGACGGACAGGGGGTCGAGCAGCAGCCCGGCGTCGACACGGAACCCGCCGACCTGGATCCAGGTGAAGAGGTGGTCGCCGACCGAGCGGGCCCCGTCGTCCTTGCCGACCAGCTCCAAGAAGGCGACCAGCGTGCACAGGAACGAGCCGCCCACGGCCGAGGCGCCGATCCATCCCGCCGACGGATCGCCGGCCCGGCGCCCGACGGCGGCGAGGACGCCGAACCCCAGCAGGGGCAGCAGCGGGATCAGGAAGGCGTTGTCGAGCACGGGGCGGCCGCTATCCCTTGAGGAGGTGGAGGTCGTCGGCCGTGGCACCGGCCCGGCGGCGGAAGATGGCGACGATGATCCCCAGGCCGACCACGACCTCGGCTGCCGCAACCACGAGCACGAAGAACACCAGTGCCTGGCCGCCGATGTCGTCGAGCATGCGGGCGAAGGTGACGAACGTGAGGTTGACGGCGTTCAGCATGAGCTCGACGCACATGAACATCACGAGGACGTTCCGGCGCACGAGCACCCCGACAGCGCCGATGGTGAACAGGGCGGCGGCCAGGGTGAGGTACCACTCTCCGCCGACGGTCATACGCCGTCCTCGTCGGCCATTGCCACCTCCAACACCGTCGGCTCGGCGGTGGCCCCCTGCCCCTCGTCGTCGACCGGCTCGGAAGGTGGCCTGCGGACGAGTGTGACGGCGCCCACCACGGCGATGACCAGCAGCACCGAGGTCACCTCGAAGGCGAACAGGAAACGCGTGAAGATGCTCTCGGCCAGCTTCTCCACGTTGGGCTGCGGGCCGCTGGCCGGCCCTGCGACCGACCGCGCCCCGGTGGCCCAGTCGGTGCCCCGGGAGAGCAGGAGGATCTCGGCCAGGGCCACGATGCCGAGGAGGACGGCGATGGGGCGCTGTGCGGTGAGCGGTTCCTCGCGGACGTTCTCGGCCCGATCGACGCCGATCAGCATGATCACGAACAGGAAGAGCACGACGATGGCGCCGGCGTAGACGATCACCTGCACGGCGGCGAGGAAGTGGGCGTCCTGGGCCACGAACAGGACGGCCACGCCGAACAGCGTGAGCACCAACGACAGGGCGGCGTGCACGGGATTGGACGAGATCACCACGCCGATGGCCCCCGACAGCACGATCACGGCGGCGGCCACGAAGACGCCGGCGTCGGCCTTGGTGGCGGCGGCCAGCAACACCGTCATTCGACCGTGCCGTCCGCCGGCGGCGGGAGAACGGCTTGGGCGTCGCCAGCCTGCGCCGGCTCGGGCGGCCGAACGCCGTACCCGAGCTCCCCGGACCACTGGACACGACCTTCGTAGCGCGCGTTTCCCGAGGGTGCGGTGGCCCGGACCCACGCCGAGGTGTGGATGTCGTCGCCCTCCCGCCAGTCCTCCCACGGGAGCTTCTGCGGTTTCCCGTCGTCGCCGACGACGAGCTCGTCCTTGGTGTAGATGGCGTCCTTGCGGTCCGTGAAGGAGAACTCGAACAGCTTCGACTCGGTGATGGCCTCGGTGGGACACGCCTCGACGCACAGGTCGCAGTGGATGCAACGCAGGAAGTTGATCTCGTAGACGAAGCCGAACCGCTCCCCCGGGGAGACCGGTGCGTCGGGCGGGTTGTCGGCGCCCCGGACGTAGATGCACCGGGCCGGGCAGACACCTGCGCACAGCTCGCAGCCGATGCACTTCTCCATCCCGTCCTCGTAGCGGTTCAGCACGTGCCGGCCGTGGAAGCGCTCGGGCTTCGGGCGCTTCACGTCGGGGTACTCGACGGTGACACGCTTCTCGAACATCGTCCTGAACGTGACCTTGAAGCCGTCGAAGTAGCCCATCTACGGGGTCTCCTCGAAGGCGGGCATCGAACCGATGCGGCCTTCCGCCGTGGCTCGGCCGATGTGGAGGGCGCGCACCAGCAGGCCTCCCAGCACCGCGCCGCCGATGAAGACGGCGAAGCCGTACTTACGGTCGAGCCGCATGCCGGCGAGCACGAGCAGCCAGAACAGGGACAGGGGGATGAGGCGCTTCCAGCCGAGGTCCATGAGCTGGTCGTAGCGGAAGCGGGGCAGGGTGGCCCGCAGCCACACGTAGGTGAAGAGGAAGACGAACATCTTGGCGAGGAACCAGCCCACCGGGACGATGGCGCCGAGGAACCCGCCATCGGGCGCCGGCCCGGCCGGACCGCCGAGGAACAGGGTGACGATGACGGCCGACATCACCACCGTGCTCATGAACTCGGCCAGGAAGAACAGGGCGAAGCGCAGCGAGGAGTACTCGGTGTGGAACCCGCCGACAAGCTCCTGCTCCGCCTCCACCAGGTCGAACGGCGGCCGGTTCAGCTCTGCGGTGGCGGCCAGGCAGAAGATGACGAAGGGCACGAACCCGAGGCGGAAGATGTTGTAGCTGAACAGCGTCTCGCCCGATTGGGAGGCGACGATGTCACTGGTGTTGAGCGATTCGGTGACCAGGACGACGGCCGCCACCGAAAGCCCCAGTGCCGCCTCGTACGACACCATCTGGGCCGACGCGCGGACGGAGCCCAGCAACGGGTACTTCGAACCGGACGACCACCCGGCCAGCATCACGCCGTAGACGGCCACCGACGACATGGCCAACAGGAAGAGGATACCGACGGGGGGGTCGGCCAGCTGGAGCCGCGTGGTGTGCTTGCCGAAGGTGACCACCCCGCCGACGGGCACGATGGCGAACGTGAGGAAGGCCGGCACGAGCGAGAGGTAGGGGGCCAGCCGGAACACCGCCCGGTCGGCCTGGTCGGGGAGCAGGTCTTCCTTGAAGAAGAGCTTGATGCCGTCGGCCAGGGTCTGGAGGAGTCCCCACGGCCCGGCCCGGTTGGGACCGATGCGGGCCTGCATGTCGGACACCAGCTTGCGCTCGAACCACACCATGAACAGCACCGACACCATGAGGACGGCGAAGACGACCAGCACCTTGACGGCCACGATGAGCACGACGGCGCCGTCCACCCCCTCGCCGAAGAGCGGGTCGCCGGCGATGAGCAGCCCGGTCACGGCGTCTCCACCCGCACGTCGGTGACGACGGCCTGGGCGTCGATGAGGCTTCCTGCGCCGTCGCCGCCGGGATCGATGCTGTTGAACGCCAGCGAGATCGACCCGCGCGGGATGCCGGCGTCGGGCTGGGCGTCGACCAGGAAGTTGGCCCGGTTCGAGCGGACCCGTACCCGCCCGCCCCTGCCCATGCCGAGCCGGTCGAGGTCGGACGGGTTGGCCCGCGCGCATGGCAGCTCGGCCAGGGCGGCGAGCGCCGGCGCCATCTGCGTGAGGGTTCCGGCGCCGTACAGCGTGCGGGCCGAGACCAGCCGCAGCGAATAGGCGTCGAGGGGCGGGAGCGGCACGGACGGCGCCCCGCCGGAGAACGACAGCAGCGAAGGGCGGGGCATCTCCGTCATGGCCGGGGCCCCGTGCCGGTCGTCGGGCGACGCCGCAGGCTCGGGAGCCACGCCGGTGGCGGGAACGCCCTGGGTCTCGGCCGCGTCGATCCCCGGATCGGCGATGGGGTCGACGGCTCCAGGGACATCGGTGGTGGCCCCCGAGGAGGTGTCGGTTCGCGACTGCGGGGACGGGCCCGCCGGTGCGTGCGCCGGGACGTCGAAGGGCGCAGTGACGCCGTCGCGCCGGCCGCGGTCGCCGAGAACGGCCCGGGTGATCCCGGCGTGGGACGGGGCGGTCCGCTCGATCTCGTCCCACACCTGCTCGACGCTCTCGAAGCCCAGCTCGGTGCCGAGCCGGGCGGCGAGCTCGACGGCGATCATCCAGTCGGCCCAGGAGACGCCGTGGGGGACGATCTTCTGGCCGAGTGAGGTGATGCGGCCCTCGATGTTGGTCGTGGTGCCCCGGCGCTCCGCGAACGCGGCGGCCGGCAGCACGACATCGGCCTGGCGCGACGACTCGGTGAGAAAGGCGTCGACGGCGACGACGAACCCGGCGCCGGCCAGCGCCTGCCGAGCCAGCTGGCGGTCGGGGAAGTCGGCCGCCGGGTCGGCCCCGAGAAGGACGAGGGCCTGGATGCGACCCTCGGCGGCGGCGGCCAGGGTGCCACCGGTGTCGAGCCCTCGGCCGGCGGGAAAATTCGGCCATGCGTCGCCGAACCACGCCCGACCGGCGTCGAGGGAGACCCGGCCGGGCAGAACGCCCGGCGCCAGGCCCATGTCGAGGGCGCCCATGACGTTGCCGCGGCGCAGGGCGGGCAGGAAGCGCACACCCGGGAGGGTGGCCAGCTCGGCGGCTGCTGCGGCGATCGAGGCGGCCGACTCCGCCAGCGACGGTCGCCCCAGCACCACTACGGCGCCGTCGGCGACCAGCGCGCGCGCCTCGTCGATGGCGGCGGCCGGGATGCCGGCGACGGCGGACGTGGAGCCCGAGACGAGCGCCTTGGCCAGCACGGCGGCCTCCCCCGGGCGGTACGCCAGGGACGACGTGCAGTACCGGGTGAGGCCCGTTCGCTGGGGCGTGAGCTCGACGAGCGGGACTCCCTTGTCGACCGCCGCCTCCCGCAGGCGCAGGTAGAGGACGGGGAGCTCCTCTTTGATGTCGGGGGCCAGCAGGACGACGGCGGGGGCGGAGCACGCCTCGTCGATCGTGGCGCGGGGCAGCCCGAGGACCACCTCGGCCGGGAGCCCGTCGCCCATCTGCGCGTCGACGTTGTCGGTGCCCAGGACCCCCTTGGCCAGCTTGGCCCAGGCGTACGCGTCCTCGTTGGCCAGACGTGCGCCGCCCAGCACGGCGATGGCGCCCGGACCATGCACGGCCCGCGCCGCGTCGAGCGCCTTGGCCGTCATCGATAGCGCCTCTCCCCAGGACGCCTCCACCAGCTCGTCGCCCTTGCGCACGAGTGGGGAGGCGAGCCGGTCGTCGCTGTTGACGTACTGGTAGCTGAAGCGGCCCTGGTCGCACAGCCAGCCGTGGTTGACCGGCTCGCTGTCGACACCGAGATAGCGGGTGAGCTGGTTGGAGGAGGACTGCACCGCCACCCGGCAGCCGACCGAGCACATGGTGCAGGTGCTCTCGACCTGCTCGAGGTCCCAGGGCCGCGCCTTGAACCGGTACGGCCGGGCCAGGAGCGCGCCGACGGGACATATCTGGACGGTGTTCCCCGAGAAGTAGGACGCGAAGGGTTGGTCGGGAAACGTGTTGACCTCGATGTGGTCGCCCCGGCCGACGAACTCGATGAGCGGATCGCCTGCGACCTCGTCGGCGAAGCGGGTGCAGCGGTCGCACTGGATGCACCGCTCGCGGTCCAGGTACACCAGTTCGGAGAGGGCGATGGGCTTGGCCCAGTGCCGCTTCTCCTCCACGAACCTCGTCTCGCCCGGGCCGAAGGCGAGCGTCTGATCCTGGAGTGGGCACTCCCCGCCCTTGTCGCACACGGGGCAGTCCAGCGGGTGGTTCACGAGCAGGAACTCGAGGACCCCGTCCTGCGCCTTCTTCACAGTCGGAGACGTGGTGACGACCTCTTGGCCCTCGGCGGTGGGGACGAAGCAGGCGGGCGAGAGAGCGAAGCCCCGTGGGCCTTTCACCTCGACCAGGCACATGCGGCACATGCCCACGGGCCGCATGCGGGGGTGGTAGCAGAACCGGGGGATGTACACGCCGGCCCGCTCGGCGGCGGCGATGAGCATCTCGCCGGGCTTGGCCGTGACCTGTTCGCCGTCGATGGTGATGGTCACGGTGTCGGGCTTGTTCTCGGTCTGCTCAGCCATACGGGCACGCGCCCTCTTTGACGTGGGTGAGGAACTCGTCGCGGAACATGCGGACCCCGGAGGTGATGGAGGAGGGGATCGACGGGCCGA
This sequence comes from Acidimicrobiales bacterium, assembly GCA_036262515.1. Classification (GTDB taxonomy): domain Bacteria; phylum Actinomycetota; class Acidimicrobiia; order Acidimicrobiales; genus JAHFUS01. The sequence goes on from DATAIT010000100.1 coordinate 15,296, forward strand.
GCACGCAGATGGTGGTCTGGCGGGGCGGCCACGACAATCCGGGGGCGATGTTGTCACACACGTCGAACAGCAGGTCGAGATCCGACTCCCGACCGGCGCCCTCCTCGATGCGGCGCATGATCTTGTCGAGCCAACCGCTGCCCTCGCGGCACGGCGTGCACTGACCGCAGGATTCCCGGTGGAAGAACCGGGTGATGCGCCAGGCGGCGCGGACCATGCACGTGCTCTCGTCCATCACCACGATCGAGCCGGACCCGAGCATCGAGCCGGCCTTGCCCACGGCGTCCTGGTCGAGGGCCATGTCGACCTGGTCGGGGCCGAACCAGGGGGCCGATGCGCCGCCGGGGATGAAGGCCTTGAGCTTGTTGCCGTTGCGGATGCCTCCGCCGAGACGCGGGTCCTCCATGAGATCGCGGAACGACACCTTGGCCATCTCGACCTCGTAGTTGCCCGGCCGGTTCACGTGGCCGGACAGCGAGAAGATCCGCGTGCCTGTGGAGCGGCCGATCCCGAGGGCGGCGAAGGCGGCGCCGCCGTTCTCGACGATCCACGGCAGGTTCGAGACCGTCTCGACGTTGTTCACGATGGTGGGCTTGCCGTAGAGCCCGATGGCGGCAGGGAAGAAGGGGGGCTTGATGCGGGGAAAGCCCCGCTTGCCCTCGAGGCTCTCGATGAGGGCCGTCTCCTCGCCGCAGATGTACGCGCCGGCGCCGGGGTGGATGACCACGTCTATGGAAAAGCCGGAGCCGAAGATGCCGCGGCCGACGGCGCCGTGGGCATAGGCCTCGTTGAGGGCGGCCGTCATGCGCTCGATGCCGAGGGCGAACTCGCCACGGACGAAGATGAACGCCTGGGCCGCCCCGACGGCCAAGGCGCAGATGAGCGTGCCCTCGATGATCTGATGCGGGTCGTTCTCGAGGAGCATGTGGTCCTTGAACGTGGCCGGCTCGCTCTCGTCGCCGTTGACGACCACGTAGGCGGGCCGAGCCTTGCCCAGCATCGACCACTTCTTGCCCGCCTCGAACCCGGCCCCGCCCCGCCCCAGCAAATTGGACGTGAGGACCTCCTGCGTGATGGCCTCGGGCTCCATGGTCAGCGCCTTGCGCAGGCCCTGGTACCCGCCGTTGCCGAGGTAGGACTCGAGGGTCCACGAGTCGGCGTTGCCGATGCGGCGGGTGACGATTGGGGCGGCGTCGGTCAGAGGCATCAGGTGGTTCCCGGGCTCTGCGGTCGGGCGCCGCCGGGCGCGGACGGGACCTCGGGCCCCGGGCCCGACTCCGGCGTGGCTGCGGCCGGGAGGCCGACGGCGCGCCGGACCCGGCACAGCGTGCCGTGGGGCGGGACCTGCTCGGCCAGTGCGCCGGAGCGGAGGTCGGCCACCAGCGTGTCGAAGCGCTCGGGCGTGACGTCGCCGAAGAAGCGCCAGTTGACGGCCAGGCACGGCGCCTGGCCGCACAAGGCGATGCACTCCACCTCTTCCAGGGTGAATTCGCCGTCGTGGGTGGTGCCGCCGCCCGAGACGCCCAGGGTCCTCTCGGCGTGCTCGAGCAGCTCCAAGCCGCCGTTGAGCAGGCATGCGATGTTGGTGCACACCGACACCAGGTGGCGGCCCACCGGATGAGTGAAGAACATGTCGTAGAACGAGGCCGTGCCGTAGACCTCGGCGGCGGTGAGGTTCAGCAGCTCGGCGACGTGGGCGATGGCGTCGGGCATGAGCCAGCCGTCCTGCTCCTGGGCGACGTGCAGCATGGGAATGAGTGCCGACCGCGACTCGGGGTAGAGGGCGATGAGGTCCCGCGCCCGCTTCTCGTTCTCCGCCATGAGGCGTGCCATCAGCGGTCCACCCCACCCATCACCGGGTCCACCGACGAGATGACCGCCACGGCGTCGGCCACGAAGCCGCCGCGGAGCATGACCGGGAGCGTTTGCAGGTTCACGAACGAGGGGTCCCGCATGTGGAAGCGGTACGGCTTGGCCGACCCGTCGGAGACGAGGTAGCCACCCAGTTCACCCCGCGGCGACTCGACGGCGACGTACGCCTCTCCGGCGGGCACCTTGAAGCCTTCGGTGAACAGCTTGAAATGGTGGATAAGCGCCTCCATCGACTCGTCGATACGGGCCCGCGGTGGCGGCGTGACCTTCTTGTCCTGGACGCGGTAGTCGCCGCCGGGGACCAGGTCGACGATCTGGCGGACCAGCCTGATCGACTCGCGGATCTCGTTGAGGCGGATGGCGTAGCGGTCGAAGGCGTCACCGTGAGTGCCGACCACCACGTCGAACTCGAGCTGGTCGTAGTGCATGTACGGCATGTCACGGCGGAGGTCCCACTCCACGCCGGTGGAGCGCAGCACCGGGCCGGTGGCCGCCAGGGCGATGGCCTCCTCGGGCGTGAGCACGCCCACCCCTTGCGTGCGCTCCTGGAAGATGGGCTGGCCGGTGAGCAGGATGTCGTACTGGTCGAGGCGGGGCAGGATGGTCTCGCAGATCGACAGGATCTCCTCGCGCCAGCCCTCCGGCAGGTCGGCGGCGACCCCACCCGGGCGGACGTAGTTGCAGTTCATCCGCAGCCCTGTGGTGCGCTCGAAGAAGGCCAGCACCAACTCCCGCTCGCGCCACCCGTAGAGCATCATCGAGATGGCGCCCAGGTCCATGCCGTTGGTGGCCATGAACAGCAGGTGGGACGACACCCGGTTGAGCTCCATGAACAGCATGCGGATCCACGTGGCCCGCTCGGGCACCTCCACCTCGAGCAGGGTCTCCACCGCCAGCGAGAACACCGTCTCGTTGAAGAAGTTGGCCAGGTAGTCCATACGCGTGACGTTGGTGGACCCCTGGATGTACATCAGGTCTTCCTGGGTCTTCTCCATTCCCGTGTGGAGGTAGCCCACCACGGGCTTCGACCGCACCACCGTCTCCCCGTCGAGCTCGAGCATGAGGCGCAGCACACCGTGGGTGCTTGGGTGCTGCGGCCCCATGTTGATGATCATGGTCTCGTCCTCGTTCACCTCGACGTTCATGTCGCCGGGGTCGAGCACGGCCCCCTCGGGCAGGCGCAGCACGCCGCCCTCGCGAAGGAGCTCGTCCGGATCGGTGGCGGCCCGGCGGTGCAGCTCCTGGGCACCCTCGGAGGTGCCGGCGACGCCGGAGGTGGGAGCGGTCACCTCGTCACCGCGACGCCGGGGCGGCCTTGAACTGCACCGGCACCCGGCCCGTGGCGTAGTCCTTGCGGAGCGGGTGTCCTTCCCAGTCCTCGGGCATCAGGATCCGGGTGAGGTCCGGGTGACCGTCGAAGCGAATGCCGAGCAGGTCGAACGCCTCCCGCTCCATGGCCTCGCAGCCGGGGTGGACGCCGAACAGCGACGGGACGCTCGGGTCGGCCTCGGGCACCTGCACCCGGATACGCAGCCGCTCCCGCCTGCTGTGCGACACTAGGTTGACCACGACCTCGAACCGCTCGGCCACGACGCCGTCGGGCAGCACCCGGGCCGGCTGGGCCAGGTAGTCGACGGCGCAGAGGTCGACGCAGACGTTGAACCCTTCGGACTCGAGCGCCTGGACCAGCCCGAGGTAGGAGTCCCGGTCGGCGTGCACGACCTTCTGACCCACGGACCAGCTGACCGGCGCTCCGTGTACGAGCTCCGGCGGCGCCGGCTCCGGAACCTCGTCCTCGGTCGCCTGGTCGCTCACTTGGGCGTGGCCACGGCCAGGTGGGGCTTGGGCGGTGCGCCCGGCAGATCGAGCCCGGCGCCCGCGCCGGTGGCCGAGCGCCGCCGCAGGATCTCGCCGGTGCGGATCTTCTCGTGCAGCGTGAGGATGGCGTGCAGCAGGGTCTCGGGACCGGGCGGGCACCCGGGGGCGTACACGTCGACCGGGACGACCTGGTCGACGCCCTGCACGATGGCGTAGTTGTTGAACATGCCGCCGCTCGAGGCGCACACCCCCATGGAGATGACCCACTTCGGCTCCATCATCTGGTCGTACACCTGCCGCAGCACCGGTGCCATCTTCTGCGACACCCGCCCGGCCACGATCATGAGGTCGGCCTGGCGCGGGGACCCGCGGAAGACCTCCATGCCGAATCGGCTGATGTCGAAGTTCGACGCGCCCGTGGCCATCATCTCGATGGCGCAGCACGCCAGACCGAAGGAGGCGGGCCACACGCTGTTCCTGCGGGCCCACCGAACGACGTCCTCGATGCGCCCGGTGAGGAAGTTGTGGCTGAGATCCTCCATGCCGGGCACGGCTACGCCGCCTCCTGGCTGCGACGTACACGTCGGACCGTGGACTCGGAGGTGCGGATGCCGTCGTCGGTGCGACGTCCCCGCGCCGGGCCCCAGTCGAGGGCGCCGTTGCTCAACAGGTACACGAACGAGACGAACACGGCGATGGCGAACACCACCATCTCGATGAGGCCGAACAGCTGCAGCCGGCGGAAGACGACGGCCCAGGGATAGAGGAAGATGATCTCGATGTCGAAGATGATGAAGATCATCGCGATCAGGTAGAAGCGGACCGGGAATCGCTCGGGCGGGGCACTGGTGGGGACGATGCCGCACTCGTAGGGGGCCGTCTTGGCCGCGTCGGGCCGGCGGGGACCGAGGACCCGTGCCCCCATGAACGACCCGGCCGCAAAGAGGGTGGCCAGCACCATCAGCATCAGGATGGGCAGGTACTCACTCATCGAGGGCCGAGGCTAGCCGGTCCGGACCGGGCAGTGGAGGGACGATCGCGGCGAAAGTGCCGCCCGGCTCACCCGGCGACGGCCAGGGCGCGCGTGCGCATGATCTCCTTGTCCCGCTCGTGGAGGTTCCAGCAGCAGACCCCGAAGACCGTGCCCGCGAACAGCATCACCAGAAACGGCGGGAGCCGGAGGTGCCCGAGGTCGCGGATCATCAGGATGGTGGTGGTGGGGGCGGTGAGATCGGGCTGGGGCTTGAGCCCGGCGGGGGGCTTCTCGAACAGGGCCGGCTTCACCTGGATGAGGACGTAGTGCGGCCGGTGGCGCAGCGTGAAGAAGTACTTCTCGCCGCCGTGGCGGTAGCCGTCGAGCAGGACGTAGTCACTCGTCTCCGAGAACGGCGAGTCGAAGCGCTCCGTGATCGGGTCGGGCTTCTCCTCCTCGCCGTGGCCGGCCGCCGGCGCCGCGCTCGGCGCCAGGATCTTGTCGGCCGTCGCCTGGGCGTCGGCCAGCTCGGCGTCGCCTGGATGCAGCTCCTCCCAATGCTTGGGGAACCCGTCCGCCACCGGGAGCAGGGACTGCGACGTGGGACCGGTGAACGCCTCCTTCGCCTTCCACACGGGCTCCGGTCCCTTGAGCCCGATGCCGAACACGAGCCAGACGGTGGCCATGATGGTCATCCACCCGGCCAGACCGGTGAGCGCCAGGACGAAGCCCATCTTGGCGCCCATGTTCGTGGCCAGCAGGAGATAGACGCTCCCCGGCAGCATCACGACCCCGGCCAGGACGATGGCGGCGCCGCGGATCTGCGGGTCCCAGGTGAGCGCCGCCAGGAGATGCATCACAGCCCACGCTCGTACTCGATGATGGCGTCGATCTGTTCCTTGGTGAGCATCTTGCCGAACCCTGGCATGCCGCCTCCTTCGTCGCCGCCCACGCCGCGCAGGCCGTAGGGCTTGGCGTACTCCGCGCCCTCCGTGATGAACTCGGTGTGCGACTTCAGGTCGGGGAACTGCCGCACCGTCTCTCCGTTGCGGAGGTTCGGGCCGAACGCGCCGCCCGCCGTCTCCTGCGGCTCGCCGATGGACCACCCGAGCGTGTGGCACCGCGAGCAGAAGCCGTCGAAGAGCTTGGAGCCGTCGGTGCCGAACTCCTTCAGGGCCGACGCACGGACGTCTTCGGGGTCGAGCTGCAGGGTCTCGATGTACGCGATGAGATCGTCGATCTGCTGGTCGTTCATGGGGCCGCCGCCCTCGACACCCCATGCCGGCATGGGCGTGTTGGCCCGGCCGTAGACGAGAATCGCTTTGACCTCCTCCTTCGAGTACCGCAGGAGCACCGTGTTCAGGGCGGGCACCTGCCAGGTGACCTCACGCGGAGGCTTGTCGGGATCGAGCGGATCCGGCATGACGTACTTCGTCGAGCCGCCCTGGCCCTCGGTGCCGTGGCACCCTCCGCACCCGAAGTGGCCCACATTGCCCTCGGGGATCGGCGATCCCGAAGGCTGGAAGAGCACCAGGCCGCGACCGGCGGCGCGGTTGTCGAAGCCGCGGACGGCGCCCTCCTGCCTGCTCGGCTCGCGTGCCCAGTACAGCGGCAGGCCGACGGCGACGATGACCATGAGGGCGAGGCCGCCCAGCAGGGCGCGGTCGAGCCGGGGACCCTCCAGGCCGTCGTCGTCGAAATAGGGCTTGCGGTTGGGAGCGAGCTCCATCTCGGCGCCCGGAGGAGGGGTGCCTTCGCGCTTCAGGTGGGTGAGGATGTACGCAGCCCACCCGATGGTGAGGAGCACGACCACGGCGAAGCCGAACTTCTGCTGCGTGGTGAACGCGGCCAGCAATGGTGCCGTTCGAGGGCTCATGCGCAGTGGGGCCCCTCGGCCTCTTGGCCGGTGGTGTTGGTGCCGATCGGCGGACCCTGGATGAGCGTGCTCGTGTCGACGCTGAGGACGCCGCCGCTGATCTCCACCCCGAACCGGTCGAGGCCGCGGGGCGCGGGCCCTGCCTTCTTCTCACCGACACGGTTGTACTTCGAGCCGTGGCACGGGCACTCGAACCACTGGGAGCTCTTGCAGTAGGGAACGCGGCACCCGAGGTGCACGCACTTCTGGTACAGGGCGACGACACCCTCCTTCATGCCCCCGAGGACGGCGCCGTTGTAGGCCTTCGAGGCCTTGCCGACGGCGTCGGTGGGGTACGGGGCGATCCACGTGCGCGCCTCGGCCAGGTAGAACGGCTCGCGCGTGGTGCGGATCTCGCCCAGGATCTCGTCGAGCTTGCCGACCTTGATCTTGGCCCCGAATCCGCCCGACAGCGTGGGCCAGAGGAACCCGATGGAGGCTGCCCCGAAGCCCGTGAGGCCGAGCGTGAAGAACCCGACGATGCTGCGGTTGAATAACTGGCGGCGGGTGACGCCGAGTGCCTCGGGGTCCATGGGCGCCCGCGGCGCCGGCGGGGCACCTCCGGGGGCCACGACGACGAGGCTGCCGCCCCGCCGGGAGAGGACGGCTGCCCGCTCGACCTCGCGACCGCTGACCGACGACGCCGTCTCGCCGGACGACACCCGTGAGGCGGCCTCGTCGCGCGCCGCCTGGCGCGACCTGGCCAGGGCCGCGGCGCGGTCGCGCCGGGCCGAGGTCGTGAAGACGAAGAGACCTCCGAGCAACACGACCACCACCACGGCGATCAGTACGACGGTGCTGCTGCCCATGACCGAGTGCTCCTAGAGGTCGAAGATGTCGTGCACGCCCTGCCGCCACGGCAGGATGAAGTTGAACCCCTCACCGCGGAAGAACGACCCGATGATGACGAGGGTGGCCCAGAACATGAGGAACAAGGTCATCAGCGCGATGGCGAACTTGCGGTCCTCGGGCTTGTTGCTCGGGTTCTTGTCGATGTAGCCGGCGGCACCCAGTGCGATGAGGCCCATGCCCGGGATCGTGACCCCGGCGACCATGGGGTGGAACATCGTGAGCAGCTCCTGGAGCCCGAGGAAGTACCACGGCGCCTTGGAGGGGTTGGGCGTGCGGTTCGGGTTGGCCATGCCGAGCAGGGGCGCATTGACGACGGCCGAGAACACCAACAGGAACGCCGTCATGGCCATGGTGGCGACGAACTCCCCGACCAGCAGGTGGGGCCAGGTGTGGACCTTGTCGGTGGGGACCGCCTTGACGTCCTGGATGGAACCGGACTTGACGACGGTGAGCAGGCGCTGGGTGTGACCGGCCGGGCCGGCCGCCGGTGCCGCCGTGGGGCGGGTGGTGGCCGGGGCCGTCGCCGTGGCCGTACCACCGCCCGCCGTGCTCCGCTCGAGCAGCGACGTCGGGATCTTCCCGGGATCCCCGGCCGGTGCCGCCGCCGACGCGCCCCCGCCGCCCCCGCCACCCTGCGCCTCCAGGAATGCGCGGCGGTCACGCGACCGCTGCAGGAGATGATCGGGTACCTCAGGCATGGGTGCCTCCGGGGGGACGCATCGAGCTCGGGAGGGTGGGATCCATCACAGCGGGCCGGAGATGCCGCCGTCCTTGCGGACCCGCCAGAAGTGGACGGCCATGAAGATCACGATGACGAACGGCAGCATCAGCACGTGGAGGACGTACCATCGCAGCAAGGTGTCCGTGCCGATCTCGGCGCCGCCTAGGAGCACGAAGCGCACCTGGGTGCCGAACACCGGCGTGTACCCCATCATGTTGGTGCCCACGGTGACCGCCCACAGCGCCAGCTGGTCCCAGGGCAGCAGGTACCCGGTGAACGAGAGCAACAGCGTGAGCATGAGCAGCATCACGCCGATGACCCAGTTGAACTCCCGGGGCGGCTTGTAGGCGCCGTGGTAGAAGACGCGCGCCATGTGCAGGAACACCGACAGCACCATGAGGTGGGCGGCCCATCGGTGCATGTTGCGCACCAGCAGGCCGAAGGCGACCGACGTGTGCAGCGTGCGGATGTCGTTCCACGCGTTGGCCGCCGTCGGTCTGTAGAAGAACATCAGGAAGATGCCCGTGACGGTGAGCATGATGAACAGGAAGAACGACAGCCCGCCCAGGCACAGCGTGTAGCTCACCTTGACGGCGTGGCGCTTCACCTTGACCGGGTGCAGGTGGTACAGCACCGAGTTCATGATGACGTAGGACCGGTTCCTCGGGCTGTCCGTGTAGCCCTTGCGGAAGATGGACCCGGGCCGGAACACCGAGGCCCAGAACTGCGAGCCCTGGACCTTCTCGACCCGCTCGCTCAGCTTCTTGGAGACGTCGCCCTTGGCGACGAGACGCTTCGCCACCGTGCCCCTACCGCAGCCCTGCGCCGAGTCCGCGCACGTTCGTGATGCCCCCTTGGTCGATGGAAAGTTGTCCGAGCGCCCCCCGGTGACGCACCGGTGCCGTGCACGGAGACCCGAGCGATGTCCCGAACATCGCGGACGCTTCCTGGAGGAGCACTAGAAGCGCATCCCGTACGAGTAGCCGTGCTTGTTGTCCCGTTGGTGCCGGTCGCCCTCCCGGGGTGCCACGCCCGCCTTGCCCATGATGATCACGCCGGTGGGGCACCGGTCGACGCAGAGGCCGCACCGGGTGCACACGTCCTCGTCGACCACGAACACCACGTGGTCGTCGGGATCGAGGCCGGGTTGGGACGTGTTGGGCGCCTCGGCGATCGACTCGGTGGAGAGCATGTGGATGCACTTCCACGGGCAGATGTCGACACACCCCTCGCACATGATGCACTCGGACTGGTCGATGTGGAGGAACTGCTTCGGCTTGACGGACTTCGACAGATCCTCGGGCGCCACCTCGGTGAGGACGTACTCACCGGGGAAGGACGGCATGGGCGGGTTCGCCTCGGTCTTTGCCATTCGAGTCAGACCTTCCTGACGAGGGGCCGGCCGAAGGCCGACAGCTCGATCGCAGGCGGCGGAGCGGTCTTCTTGCCGCGCTTCTGCCACCAGAGCCAGCCCACGATCTGGAGGACGAAGAAGATGATGTAGAAGCTGGCGGCGATGATGTCGCCGATGGCGGCGGCGGTGATGGTGATGCGGCCCCGGCCGAAGAAGGTGAGCCCGTTGGGCCACAGCCGGCCGAAGGGCGTGGGCACGCCGATCGAGTCGCTCCGCCACCCGAGCTCGTTGCCGGCCCACTGGAGCCACTGGTTGGGCACGACGCCGTAGAACATGAGCATCAGGGCGAACATGAACGTGCCGGCCAGGAACCCCTCACCCCAGGTGAGGGGCGTACCGGGCGGGCGCCGCTTGCCGACGGACACGACGATGGCGCACATCGCCACCGTGATGATCATCGAGGCAAGAAAGGCGACCATCAACACTCCCGACAGCGGTGCTCGTGATTACGTTCACAATTCTACCCGGGCGACGCTCGACGTCGATTCGGGTCGTGGATCGGTTCTAGCACGACCCCTTTCCGATCTTCACATCGCCGGAGGACCGGGCGATGGCCTCCCCGCTTGGTCCAGACCCCTGCTGGGCGCGTACATTCGGGGCATCGGCTGTCGAGCGTCGGAGGTTCGTGCGTGACCGAAGTACCCGAGCACCTCCTGGCCCGCTCACGTGAGCGGCGCGCAGCGCTCGGCCTGGGTGGCGGTGGGGCCGCTGAGCCGTCGGGCGACCAGCCGGCGTCGGCCCCGTCGAGCTCCCCCGCACCCGTGGCGGCCGCCTCGCCCGCACCGGTGGAAGCCGCCGCGCCCGCGGTCGTCGAGGAGGCGCCCCAACCCGTCCCCGCCTACCTCACCCCGGCCGCCGCCCGTTCCCGGATGCCGGTCTGGATCATGCCCGTGCTCGCCATCCTCCCGTTCTGGGGGATCCTCTACGTCGGTGCGTTCGGCTCCCGGGAGAAGGCCGAGCCCCTCACCGGTGCCGCTCTCGGCGCCCAGGTCTTCCGGGGCCAGGGGTGCTCGGCCTGCCACGGTGCGGCCGGCGAAGGAGGCGTGGGGCCCGCCCTCGCCGGCGGCGAGGCGGCCAAGACGTTCCCGGACGAGGCCGATCACATCTCGTGGGTGAAGACGGGCTCGGCGCCCTTCCGGGGCCAGTACTACGGAGCGGAGGACCGGGAGGGCGGCCAGCACGGTCCGGCGACCGGCGGCATGCCCGCCTTCTCCAGCCTCTCCGACGCGGAGGTCGAAGCCGTCGTCCTCTACGAGCGAGAAGAGCTGTAGCGCCGAAGTGGTCGCACACCACGAGGTGCTGGTCGTGGGCGGCGGCCCGGCCGGCGCCGCCTGCGCCTACTGGCTGGCGGAGGCGGGCCACGACGTCCTGGTGGTCGAGAAGAAGCGGTACCCGCGCGAGAAGACGTGCGGCGACGGCCTCACCCCCCGCTCGGTGAAGCAGCTTTACGACATGGGCCTGGCCGACGAGCTGGCCGGACACCACCGCTTCGACGGGCTCCGCTCGATGGCGTTCGGACGGACCCTGGAGTTGCGTTGGCCCGACCATCCCGACTTCCCGTCGCACGGCTACGTCGTCACGCGCAAGGACCTCGACCACCTGGTCGCGCAGCGGGCCGAGAAGGCCGGCGCCACGGTCTGGCAGGAGTGCGAGGCCGTGCGCCCCCGGCTCGACGGCGAGCGGGTCACGGGCGCCCTGGTGCGGCGCACGGCGGACGGCGGCACCACGACCGAGGTCGAGGCGAGCTACGTGGTCGTGGCCGACGGTGCCAACTCCCGGTTCGGGCGGGCCCTCGGCACGAGCCGCGACCGTTCCGTGCCCATGGGCCTGGCCATCCGCGGCTACTACGAGTCACCCCGCCACGACGAGCCCTGGATCGAGAGCCACCTCGACATCCGCGACAAGACCGGCGCGGTGCTGCCCGGCTACGGGTGGATCTTCCCTGTGGGTGACGGGCGGATCAACGTGGGCGTCGGCCTCCTGTCCACGTCGAAGCGGTGGAAGTCGGTGAACACCTCCCACCTGATGGACTCGTTCGCCGCCTACGCGCCGGCGTCGTGGGGCATCCGGCCGGAGACCTCGTGCGGGGCACCGACCGGCGGCAAGCTCCCGATGGCGTTCTCGCTCTCCCCTACCATCGGGCCGACGCACCTGGTCATCGGCGACGCCGGTGGCGCCATCAACCCCTTCAACGGCGAGGGCATCTGCTACGCCTACGAAACCGGCCGTATGGCGGCGGAGGCGGTGTCGAACGCCCTCTCCACCGACCGCCGGGCCCTGCTCGAGTACCCCGAGCGGGTGCGAGCCGAGTACGAGCTGTACTACAAGGTCGCGTGCGCCTTCGTGAAGATCATCGGCCACCCGTCCCTGATGCGGGCGATGGTGGGCACCGGGATGCGCTCGCGCACGCTGATGGAATGGGTGCTCCGGATCATGGCCAACCTGCTCCGCCCGGACGAGCTCGGCCCGGCCGAGGCCGCCTACAAAGCGGTGGCGGCCATCGCCCGGCTGGCTCCGGGTCCTGCTCCCGCCCTCCGCGCCGGCTGATCCTGCCGGGTGGCTCTTGACACTGTCGGGCCGAGGTGCGAAGTTAACGTCGTTATCCTTCTAGCCGCGGCCGTTGTGGCTGCAACAGGGAGTGGCCTGATGGGCGGCTGGCCGGGCGTCGAGACGGTGCGGGCACCTCGATCGTGCCCGGGACGACGGTGACGGGGGCGCTGCCCGCCGATCCCTCCACCCGCCGGCCGAGGGCCCGGCGGGGTGAAGGCGACCGTCTGCGGGAGGAGATCCTCGACGCCACGTCCCAGCTGCTCCTCGAGACGGGCGACCACCAGGCGGTCAACATCCGGTCGGTGGCGAACGCCGTGGGGGTCACCCCCCCGTCGATCTACCTGCACTTCGCCGACAAGGCCGAGCTGATCAAGGCGGTGTGCGGCCGCCACTTCGCCTCGCTCGAGCAGTGCATCGAGGTGGCGGTGGCCGGCACGGAGGACCCGGGCGAGCAGCTGCGCCTCCGGGGTCGCGCCTACGTGCGTTTCGGGCTCGAGCACCCGGAGCAGTACCGCATCCTGTTCATGTCGAAGCAGGAGGCGACGCCGGGGCCACCCCACGAGGAGCTGCGGGCCGCGTCGGGCTTCACCGCCCTGGTGGACAACGTGGTGCGGGCGGCGGAGGCGGGCGCCATCGCCGCGCCCGACCCCCTCCTGGTCGCCACCGGGCTGTGGACCGTGGTGCACGGGATCACGTCGCTCGCCATCTCGATCCCGCACTTCCCCGCCGTCGGCCTCGACGCCCTGCTCGACCACGTCCTCGAGGTCCACCGTCGCGGGCTGTGCCCCTGAGTACGGCATCTGTGGCCCTCACCTGCACGTAGCATCGCCGGAATGGCGACACCGCTGCCCACCGGGGTCGGGGAGGCCGTTCTCACCCGCCCCGACGAAGAGCTCCGGACGGCCGAGCCCGAAGCGGCGCACATCGTGAAATCCGACGGCGGCGACGCCGTGGCCCGCGTGCTCGAGGCGCGGATCCAGGGGACACCGCTCGAGGCGCTGTGCGGCACCGTCTTCGTCCCCCAGCGCGACCCCACCCGCCTGCCCCTCTGCCCCGTCTGCAAGGACATCTACGAGACGTACCGGGCGTTCAACGAAGGCCTTCCGGACAGCCCGGACAGCTGATCTCGCCTGCGTCCGGGCCGGCTCGGGTGCGGCCCCGGCGTGTACGGCGATCCCTTACGCCGGTGGCGCGTCGGCCTCTACCGGCTTGACCCGGCCAGCCGACGAGGTGTCGAGACCGGTCGTCGTGAGCACGCCCAGCACGATCGTCTCGCCGTCGGGGACGCCGACCGCCACGCCGAGCTGCGGGCGCTTCCCGAGGGCGGCAGCGGCCCCGCCCTCGACGACGGCGGCCACCAGCGCGACGGTGTATGCGAGCACGACCGGCCCGCCCACGATCGCCCGCACGTCGCCGTCCTCCGCCGCCGCCAGCGGCATGAGGGCACGAAGACCCGGGGCGGGTATGTAGCCCGCCGCCTCCCAGGTCTGGTCGGCGAGCCACCCGGGATCCGGGAAGCCGGGACCACCGCTGAGGGCGGCCATGGCCTCGAAACGGCCGGGGCTGTTTCCGCGCACGACGTACAGCCCGAACCAGATGCCGGCCAGGTCGTCCGGCGGCGGCCGTTCCTCGAACTGGCGCACGAACCACGGGACGGCCTTGGCCACGTCGGCCGCGGTGTCGGTGGCGGCGATGGCGTCCCAAGCCGGCGAGGGCGCGTCGGCGGCCGCCATGGCAACCACCTCGCCGAGCACCTCGGGCAGCGGGCGGGCGGCCCGGACCGACGCCAAGGCGGCGTCGAGGATGCGATCCGTGAGGTCGGTGCTCATGCGCCGAGCCTACGACGCCGCAGGCCCACCCCGGTCGGAGCGGGCGGGCGCGTCGCGGCGGGCGCGTCGCACCCGGCGTCCTACGGGGGAGGTGTCACCGTCGCGATCGCCGCCCGCGCCAGGTCGACCGTGCGCTCGATGTCCGATCGGCTGTGGGCCAGGCTCGGGAAGATCGCCTCGTACGGCCCGGGCGCCAGCGCCACCCCCCGCTCGAGCATCGCCCGGAAGAAGGCGGCGTAGAGACCGCTGCTGCACGACGCTCTTGCCTCGTCGTAGTCGCTGACCGGCCGGTCGGCGAAGAAGAGACCCACGAGCGGCCCGGCCACCGGCACCTGCACCTCGAACCCGGCCTCGGTGATCACCTCCGCCAGCGCCGGGCCCAGCTCCGCCGCCCGCCCGGCCAGCATCGTGTAGGCGGCGTCGTCGAGGAGGTCGAGCACGGCCAGGCCGGCGGCGGTGGCGAGCGGGTTCCCCGAGAGGGTTCCCGCCTGGTACACCGGGCCCACGGGCGCGAGCGCCTCCATCACGTCGCGCCGCCCGCCGAACGCGGCCAGGGGCAGGCCGCCGCCGATGACCTTGCCGAACACCGACAGGTCCGGCCGCACCCCGAAGGCGCCCTGGGCGCCGGCCGGCCCCAGCCGGAAGCCGGTGATCACCTCGTCGAACACGAGCAGCGCACCGGACCGGTCGCACGCGGCCCGAAGTCCCTCGAGGAAGCCGGGTACGGGCGGGACCAGGCCCATGTTGGCGGCGACCGGCTCGACGAGGACGCACGCCACGTCCGCGCCGATGTCGGGCACCTGGTTGTAGGGGAGCACGAGGGTGTCGGCCACGGCGCCGGCAGGGACTCCTGCGGACGCCGGGAGCCCGAGGGTGGCCACCCCGCTGCCACCGGCGGCGAGGAGCGTGTCGCTGTGCCCGTGGTAGCAGCCGGCGAACACCACCACCCGATCCCGCCCGGTGAAGCCGCGCGCCACCCGGACCGCGCTCATGGCCGCTTCCGTCCCGCTCGACACCAGCCGGACCATCTCGCAGCCGGGCACCCGGTCCCTGATGGCCTCGGCCAGCAGGACCTCGCGCTCGGTGGGCGCCCCGTAGCTGGTGCCGTCGCCGGCGGCCCGGCGGATCGCCTCCACCACGGCCGGGTGGGCGTGGCCGAGGATGGACGCCCCGTACGACTGCACGTAGTCGAGATAGCGGCGGCCCTCGACGTCCCAGACGTGGGCGCCCTCGGCTCGGGTCACGAAGTAGGGCGTGCCGCCGACGGAGCGGAACGAGCGCACGGGCGAGCTGACGCCGCCCGGGATGACCTCGCACGCCCGCTTGTAGAGCTGCTCGTTGCTGCTCGCCGTCGTTCCGGCCGTGGGGGTGGCGCGGTCAGCCATGGAGGGTCTCGGCCAACTCCCGGGCCAGGTAGGTGAGGATGACGTCGGCGCCCGCCCGCTTCATCGCCAGCGTGAGCTCGAGCGCCGTCGCCGGGCCGTCGACCCAGCCGCGGTCGGCCGCCGCCTTCAGCATGGCGTACTCGCCCGACACCGAGTACGCCGCGACCGGCACGTCGACGGCGGCGCGCACGGCGGCGATCACGTCGAGATAGGCGAGGGCGGGCTTCACCATCACCATGTCGGCACCCTCGGCCACGTCGGCCGCCACCTCGGCCAGCGCCTCTCGGGCGTTGCCGGGATCCTGCTGGTAGCTGCGGCGGTCGGCCTCGCCGCCGGTGATGGCCACGTCGACGGCGTCCCGGAAGGGGCCGTAGAGGGCGGAGGCGAACTTGGCCGCGTAGGCGAGGATGGCGGTCGTGGCGTAGCCCGCGCCGTCGAGCGCGGCGCGTATGGCGGCGACCTGGCCGTCCATCATCCCGCTCGGTGCCACCACGTCGGCTCCCGCCTCGGCCTGGGCGACGGCGATGCGCTCGTACAGCTCCAGGGTGGCGTCGTTGTCCGGCTGGCCGGACCCGTCGAGGACGCCACAGTGGCCGTGGTCGGTGTACTCGTCGAGGCACAGGTCGGCCATCAGCACGACCCGGTCACCGATCTCGTCGCGCAGGTCACGCAGCGCCACCTGCACGATGCCCTCGGGGTCCCACGCCGCCGACCCCCGGGGGTCCTTGGCGGCCGGGACGCCGAACAGGACGACGCCGGGCACACCCAGCTCGGCCAGCTCGCGCACCTCCTTCACGAGGGACTCGCGAGTGTGCTGCACCACGCCGGGTAGCGAGGCGATCGGCGCCGGCTGGGCGATGCCCTCGCGCACGAACAGCGGGGCGACCAGGTCGTCGACACCGAGGCACGTCTCGGCCACCAACCGGCGTAGTGCGGGGGTGCGGCGCAGGCGGCGCAGGCGCTGGGCGGGGAAGGCCACGCCGGTCAGCGTACGGGGCCGAGTGCGTCGACCAACGCGCCCACCAGGCCGTCGAGGGTCGCCTCGGCCGCCGTCGCCGTGACGGCCAGCCCGGCGGCGCAGGCGGCCTCCGAGGTCACCGGGCCGATGCAGGCGACGACGGGCGGGGTGGCGCCCGCCCCGGCGGCGGCGACCCACGCCGTCACCGACGACGCCGACGTGAACACGATGGCGTCGGCGCCCGTCGCCTCCGCCAGCCGAGCCGGCGCCACTGCCGCCGGCTCGGTGCGGTACGCCTCGACCACGTCGACCGTCCAGCCCCGCGCCCGCAGCCCGTCGGGCAGCACCTCGCGCCCCTCCGCCGCTCGCGGCACCAGGACGGCGGCCCCGCCGGCAGGAGGAGCGGGGAAGGCATCGAGCAGCGACTCGGCGACGAAGCGCGCCGGAACCAGGTCGGGCACCAGGCCGTGGCGCGCCAGCGCGGCGGCGGTGCCGGGTCCGATGGCGGCGATGCAGGCCCCGCCGAAGGCCCGGCTGTCGTGCAGGGTGGCGAGGAAGGGGTCCACTGCGTTGGCCGAGGTGAACACCACCCACGCGTACAGATGGAGCCGGGCGGCGGCGGCCCGCAGGGCGGCGCCACCGTCATGGGCGGGAACGATGGCGATGGTGGGCACCTCGACCACCGCGGCACCGGCGGCCCGGAGGCGGTCTGCCAGCCCTCCTGCCTGGTGCGGGGCCCGGGTCACCACGATCCTCCGGCCGAAAAGCGGAAGACGCTCGAACCAGGCCAGGTCCAGACCGGCGACCCGGCCGACCACGATGGTGACCGGCGGCTCGAGCTCGGCATGGGGGAGCTCGAGGAGGGTCGTGCGCACGGTGCGCTGCTCCGGCCGGGTCCCCCACCGCACGGCCACGACGGGCGTCTCCGGCGCCAGGCCGCCGGCGATCAGGCGGGGCACGAAGTCGGCCCGGTGGGCGACGCCCATGAGCACCACGATTGTGCCGCCCGCCCGCCCGAGCGCCTCCCAGTCGGTGGGTCGGTCGGACCCGTGCTCGCGGTGCCCGGTCAGCACGGTGAACGAGGTGGACAGCCCCCGGTGGGTGAGGGGGACCCCCGCGTAGGCGGGGGCGGCGACGGCGGCGGACACGCCTGGCACCACCTCGAAGGCGACGCCCGCATCGAGGAGTGCCAGTGCCTCCTCCCCGCCCCGCCCGAACACGTAGGGGTCGCCGCCCTTCAGGCGGACGACGGCGCGCCCGGCCGCCCCGTGCGCCACGAGGAGCGCGTTGATGGCCTCCTGGTCGACGGGCCCGCCCGGGCGCTTTCCGACGTCGATGCGCTCCGCCGTCGCCGGAGCGAGGTCGAGCAACGACGCCGACGCCAGGCGGTCGTGCAGCACGACGTCGGCCCGGCCCAGCACCTCGGCGCCGCGCACCGTGAGGAGCCCCGGGTCCCCCGGGCCGGCCCCCACCAGGTACACCGTCATCGGCCCTCCCCGGCCCGCCCGGCCGTTCTGGCAGCGGAAATCGACCGCTGGCGGTCGATTTCCGCTGCCAGAACGAGGGCTGGGTTCACGCCAGGCCCCGGAGGCTGTCGAGGAGCCACGCGCCGCCGGACCGGTCGAGGAGGCGGCGGGCAAGGGCCCGGCCCAGCTCTTCCGGGTCGGTGCCGGTGTCGGTGCCCTGGAGGACGGTGTGGCCGTCAAGGCTCGCGATCATGGCGGTCAGGGTGAGATTGTCGCCCGAGCCGACGACGGCGTGGGCGGCGACGGGAAGGTCGCAGCCGCCGCCGAGCTCGCGGAGGTAGGCACGCTCGGCGTCGACGGCCAGGCGGGTGGGCCGGTGCTCCGACGCTCCCAGGGCGGCGAGGACGGCGACGTCGTCCGCCCGGGCCTCGAGGGCGAGCGCGCCCTGGCCGACCTGGGGCAGCATCACCGCGGGGTCGAGGACGTCGGCGACCTCGTGGCGGCCGAGACGGGCCAGGGCGGCGGCGGCCACCACGATGGCGTCGACGCCGGCGGCCTTTCGCAGGCGCGTCTCGATGTTGCCCCGCAGTCCGGTGAAGGTGAGGTCCGGGCGCAGCGATGCCAGCTGGGCCCGCCGGCGCACCGATCCGGTGGCGACCCGCGCACCGGCGGGCAGACCGGCGAGCGTGCAGCCCACCAGGGCGTCGCGGGCGTCCTCCCGTTCGGGAACGGCGGCCAGCACCAGGCCGTCCGGCGTCAGCGCGGGCAGGTCCTTGGCCGAGTGGACGGCGAAGTCGGCCCGCCCGTCGAGGACGGCCGCCTGAACTTCCTTGACGAAGACGCCACGGCCGCCGATGTCCCAGATCGGCACGTCCTGGCGGCGGTCCCCCACCGTGTCGACCACGACCAGCTCGACCGGCTGGTCCAGCAGGCCCGCCACGTGTCTGGTCTGGGCGAGGGCCAGGGCGCTCCCGCGGGTGGCCGCCCGGAGCGCCCGGGACGTCACCGGTGTACCCCTCCGGCGCAGCCGTGGAGCGCTACCCGCACGCGGGGCCTCTCAGGAGACCGCTGCGACGTTCGGAACCCGCTCGAGCGCCGTCATGCCTCGTCCTCCGACGCCGCGAACCTCGCACGCGTCTCCTTTCGGGGCACTAGAGGTCGAACAGCGCCCGGAGGGACTCGGCCAGGCGCTCGCCGCCGGGAGACCCCGCCGCCTCCTTCAGGCGCACGGTGGGTTCGTGGAGCAGCTTCGCCAGCAGCGCCTTGGTGAGGGCGTCGACCGCCTCGGCCTGGCGGGGATCGAGACCCTCGAGCCTGGGGGCGAAGCGCTCGAGCTCCGCCGCCCGCAGGTCCTCACCCCGCCGGCGCAGCGCCACGACCAGCGGCGCCAGCTCGCGGGCGGTGGCCACCGCGGCGTAGCGCTCGACCTCCTCGTCGACGATCACCTGCACTCGGTCGATCTCGCCGCGGCGGCCGGCCATCCCCGCATCGGCGAAGGCGCGCAGGTCGTCCATGTCGAGCAGGTCGACGCCGGGGAGGCGGCCCACGGCCGGATCGACGTCGCGCGGAACGGCGATGTCGACCACCAGGAGGGGCCGGTCGGGCCGCGCCGCCATCACCGCCTCGAGGTCGTCGGCGTGGAGCAGCACCGTGGGTGAGGCGGTGGACGTGAGGAGCAGGTCGGCGTCCTCGAGCGCGCTCCCGAGGACACCGAGCTCGACCGGACGGCCACCGACCTTGTGGGCGAGGGCGACGGCGCCGGCCCAACTCCGGTTGGCGACCATCACGTCGGCGAGGCCGGGCGTGGCGGCGAGGGCGACGGCCATGCCTTCGCCCATGTCGCCGGCGCCGAGCACGAGAATGCGCCGGCCGGCCAGACCACCGAGCCGCTCCGAGGCCATGGCCACGGCCGCCTGGGAGACCGACGTGGTGCCCCGGCCGATGGCCGTCTCCGAACGCACGCGCTTGCCGACCTCGACGGCGTGGCGGAACAGGTTGCCGAGCACCGGGCCGGCGGCGCCCTCCGAGACCGCCTTCTCCCATGCGCCCCGCACCTGCCCGAGGATCTCGCTCTCGCCCACGACCGCCGAGTCGATGCCCGACACGACCCGGAACAGGTGCGACGTGGCCCCGTCCTCGTAGTACGAGTACAGGTGGTCGGAAAACTCCTCGGGAGCGGTGAAGCCGAGCTCGGCCAGGAAGTTGCGGACGTCGACTACCGCCCCGTGGAAGCGGGCGGCCGTTGCGTAGACCTCGGTGCGCATGCAGGTGGACAGGAGCACCACCTCGCCCAGGTTCTCCCGCCCGCGCAGGTCGGCCAGCGCCTTCGGGAGGCGGCCGTCGTTCACCGTCATGCGCTCGAGGATCTCGAGCGGCACCGTGCGGTGGTTGAGGCCTACGACGAGGACAGACACGCCTGGAGGCGCTCCTTCGCTTGCTGGACGCGGCCGGACCTGATGAGGTCGAGCATGTCGGAGTCCAGTGCTCTTCGCCAGTCCATGCCCTCGGTGGACCGTCCCTGCGCCCGCACGGCGTCGCGCTCCTCTGACAACAGATCGGCGAGCACCTCGTATTCCGGGCCGACCTGGGCGCCGAGGCGCTCCTTCAGCCACACGGCCAGCGCCGGGCTGTGGCCGCCCGTGGACACCGTGAGCACGACCGGACCACGCCGGACGACGGCGGGCAGCGTGAACGAGCAGTTGGCCGGGTCGTCGGCGCTGTTCACCCAGATCCCGGTCCGCTCGCCCTCCTCGAACACGGCGCCGTCGACATCGGGAATCCCCGTGGCCGTGACGACGAGGCGACAGCCGGCCAGGTCGCCGGCCCGGTACGGGCGCTCGTCCCAGGTGACGCCGGGCAGGGCCCGCACACCGGCGCCGACGCGGGTGGCCACCACGTGCACCACCGCCCCGCACGCCAGCAGTCCTTCGGCCTTGCGGGCGGCCACGGGCCCACCGCCGACCACCAGGCAGCGCCGGCCCGCGACCAGCAGGTTCACCGGGTAGAGGGCGACGTCGACGGGCACCGTGGCGAAAAGCCTAGGAGGCGGTGTTCGAGTCGCTGCCCGGCACCGGGCGGCGCTGCTGGTAGAAGGACAGGATCTGGAGCTCGATCGACAGGTCCACCTTGCGGACCGACACCTGCGGCGGCACCGAGAGCACCACCGGAGCGAAGTTGAGGATGGATCCCACCCCGGCGGCCACCAGCCGGTCGGCCACGTCCTGGGCGGCCGACGCCGGGGTGGCGACCACGCCGATGGCGAGCTCGAGCGACTCGGCCAGGGCGCCGAGCTCGTCGAGGTGGCTGATGTCGAGGCCGCCCACGTGCTCGCCGACCTTGGCGGGATCGGCGTCGAACAGCGCGACGATCCGGAAGCCACGGGCCATGAACCCGCGGTAGTTGGCCAGGGCGTGGCCGAGGTTGCCCATGCCGACGATGGCCACCGGCCAGTCCTGCGTGAGCCCCAGCTCCCTGCTGATCTGGTACAGCAGGTACTCGACGTCGTAGCCGACCCCCCGGGTGCCGTACGAGCCGAGGTAGGACAGGTCCTTGCGCACCTTGGCGGCGTTGACGCCCGCCATCTCGGCCAGCCGCTCCGACGAGATCGTGCCCGGACCGTCGGACAGTTCGTAGAGGCTGCGCAGGTACACCGGCAGGCGAGCCACGGTCGCCTCGGGAATGCGCCGTCGCCCGCGGTCTGCCATCGCCTCCAATCGTAAGACTTCGTGCGTCTGTTCACAAAGGCGCCGTGCGCCGATGGCACGCCATCCGGCCTCGTCCCTACGCTGGGCTCGTGGTGCACACCGCTCTCGCCTCGGCCGCCGCCCTGGTGGGGCTGGCGTTCGCCATGTGCACGTTCGAGCGGTGGCTGGCCCGGCGCCGGCCGCACGAGCTGGCGTGGAGCGTGGCGCTGGCGATGTTCTCGCTCGCGTCGGCTGCGCTTGCCGCGGGCGCCGCCCTCGGGTGGGGCGGGGTGACGTTCCGCCTGTTCTACCTGTTCGGCGCCATCGTCAACGTGCCGTTCCTGGCCCTCGGCACCGTGTACCTGCTGGCGCCGCGTCGGCGGGCGGACCTGTGCGCCGCCGGGGTGGCCCTGTTCTCGGCCTTCGCCGCCGGCGTGGTGGCGGTGGCGCCGTTCACCGCCGCCCTCCCCCGCCACGAGCTGGCCCGCGGTTCCGAGGTCTTCGGGCCGGCCCCCCGCATCCTGGCCGCCTCGGCATCCGGCGTCGGCGCCCTCGTCGTGGTCGCGGGCGCGCTGTGGAGTGCCATGCGGGTCCGCAGGCGGCGCGTCGTGGTCGCCAACGCCCTCATCGCCCTCGGGACGCTCGTCACCGGCGCCAGCGGGCTCCTCAACTCCGTGCTCGACGAGATGACGGGGTTCGCCGTGGCCCTGGTGGTCGGCATCACGGTGCTGTTCGCCGGGTTCCTCGTGGCCACGACGGGCACCCGTCGCGGCACACCGTCGCCGCCTGCACGCGCGCTGCCCGAGGGCGGCGGGCGACGGGCGGCCCACGTGACCGCTCCCGACGAGCCCGCCAGGCAGCCGGTGCGCCACCACGGCACCTGAGGACGCGGCCGGCGGGCACACGCCGGCGGTCAGGTGTTGAGCACGAAGAACTGCACGAGGGCGGCCCCGAGGATCAGGGCCAGGAGGAGCACGATGACGAGGGTGGTGCCGGGTCTCACGCCGCCTCCAGGGTGATCGCATCACCCGGGCGGAGGCGCAGCTCGTCGGCCGCCGACGCCCGGTCCAGCGCCACCGACACCAACCCGTACGAGTCCACGACCAACCCCACCTCCCCGGCCTTGAGGGCACCGTAGGTCGGGGCCCTGCTGGCCGTGCGCACCTGGTCGAGGCCCCACCGCAGCATGACCCGGTCGCCCAGCGGCGCGATGTCGTCGGGATCGACGTTCAGCTGGGCGTTGCCGAAGTGGTCGACCCACAGGACCTCGCCCACGAGCTTGCCGTCCTCGTTGCGGGTGAGGGGCAGCAAACCCGGTCGCAGCGTGATCGGGTCGAGCGCCGGGCCCAGGTCGGCCAGGTCCACTCCGTTGCAGAGGTGGGCGGCGGCGGGGCCGAACACGTCCCGCCCGGCGAACGTCGGGCCGGGCGCCTGCAACCGGAGCTCCTCGTTCGCCAGCTCGACCGCCCGCCCGGCACCGCCGACCATGGCCACTGCGGGGGCGAGCAGCCCGTTGTCGGGGCCCACCAGCACCGACTCGCCGTCGCCCACCTCCACCGCCACGGCCCGGCGGTCGGTGCCGACGCCCGGGTCGACCACGGCCAGCACGACGCCCGCCATCAGGTACTGCGCGCTGCGCCCGAGGGCCAGGGAGCCGGCCCGCACGTCGTGGGGAGGGATGTTGTGGGTGATGTCGATGACCGCTGCGTGCGGTGCGATGGACCGGATCACCGACGTGATCACACCGACGAACTCGTCGACGAGGCCGTAGTCGGAGAGGAAGGAGATGGTGTCGTGGTGGCGGCCCATGGTGGTGACCGCAACCTACCGAACCCGGCCGAGAGGGCGCTCAGCCCGCCTCGGTGTAACGGTCGCCCAGGTACTTGTCGACGTCGTCCTCCCGCAAGCGGTACGACTTGCCCACCCGGACGGCGGCCAGCTCCCCGGCGTTGATCAGCCGGTACACCGTCATGTTCGAGACCCGGAGGAGGGCCGCGACCTCGGCAACCGTCAGGAATCGAGCCTTTGCATGGTCTTCCCGTGCCAGTGCAATCACCCCTCTCCGCGGCCCGCACTGTACGACACCGTGGCTGCTGAGGGAAGTGGGGCAGAAGTGATTCAGCTCGCCCCGCCGCCCAGGCGGCGCGACCGCTCGGTCGCCGCCTGCACGGCGGCGAGGAACGCGCCCCGGACGGCCCGGTCCTCCAGGGCCTGGAGGCCGGCGGCGGTGGTGCCGCCCGGCGACGTCACCGTGGCGCGCAGTGCCTCGGGCCCCTGCCCGGACTCCGACAGGAGGCGGGCGGAGCCGAGCAGCGTCTGGACCACCAGCTCGGCGCTCGTCGCCCGGGGGAGCCCGGCCAGGACGCCGGCCTCGATGAGCGCCTCGGCCACGAGGAAGACGTAGGCGGGGCCCGACCCCGACAGCCCGGTCACCGCGTCGAGCAGGTGCTCGGGCACCCGCACCACCATGCCCACCGCCGACAGCAGCCGCTCCGCCCACGCCAGGTCGTCAGCGGTGGCGGTGGTGCCCGCGGCCACCGCCGCCGCGCCGGCGCCGACGAGCGCCGGCGTGTTCGGCATGGCCCGAACGACCCGGACGCCGCCGCCCAACCACCGCTCCAGCGACGACAGGGGCACGCCCGCCGCGATGGACAGCACCACGGGCGTGCCGGTCTCGGCCAGCGCCCGGCAGGCGGCTTCCACGTCGTCGGGCTTCACGGCGACCACGGCACCGTCGGACGCCGCAGGCCGGTCCGACACGGCCAGGCCCGGGAACCGCCCCGCCAGCTCCTGGCGGCGAGCATCGACCTTCTCCACCACGGCGATCTCGGCCGCGTCGCTCCAGCCGGCGGCCAGCAGCCCGGCCACGAGCGCCTCACCCATCCGGCCCCCGCCCATCAACGTCAGTCGCGTGCCCACGCCGAGAACGCTGACCCACGCCGGAGCCGCCTGCAACTCCTATCCCGCCGACGGCCCGCCACCGGGACTCCCGTCGCCGCTGCGGTGCGCGCCGCGGTGACGGGAGGATCCGGCGAGGGTGCGGAAGGGACCTCGGCGAGGAGCGTCAGGTGATGTCTGGAGCGCCGTCGGTGCGGGCGTACTCGATGACGAGCTTGCCGATCTTGCTGCCGACCTCCATGCCCACCGTGCTGTCGAGGGGCCAGTGGATCCCGCCCCATGCCCTCGAGTTGGAGGCTTCCAGCGCCTTGGCCCGGAAGTCCTTCTCGCGCTTGGGGAACACGAATGACAGGACCTCGGCGATGGCTGCCGAGTACGTGGCGTGGCCCGAGATGTACGACGGGAAGAACGGCGTGTCGAACAGGGGCTTCCAGTTCGGGTCGACGCCCGAGTCCTGGATGCCGTTCTCCGGACGGGGGTCCCAGTAGGCGTACTTGGTGTCCCAGGCAGCCACGCCGGCGTCGGCCATGGCCACGTTGGCGAGGGCCATCACCCGCTCCGCCTGCGGCTCGCTCGGCCGCAGGTCCCGCAGGTAGGCGAGCGTGACCTCGTTCCAGATCCCGGCCGGGAGCGGGGTGCCCTGCCCGCCGGCCCAGTAGACGGCGGCCTTGCGCTGCTCCTCGGTCAGGTTCTGCTGGATGGCCACCACCTCCTTGGCTGCCGCCGTGAACTCGGGCGAGCCGAACACGGGCGGCGGGGGCGGCCGGAACTGGTCACCGGACTTCATCACCCAGGTCTTCCACGTGCCGGCCAGGGGCGACACCGGGTTCGCCACCTTGCCCGTCGGCGGCTCCCAGTAGCGGGGGCGGCCACCCGGGCGCTTGCCGTCCCAGACCGCGTCCGACCCGTCGGCCTTGGCGTGGGTGATGACCGCCTCGGCCACCTTCTGGCCGAGGGCCAGCCCGGCGTCGACGTCGCTGCGCCGTGCGGCGCCGGCCAGCACGCGAGAGTCGGCGGCCTGGTCGGCGTCCTCCTGGAGGCGCAGCGCAGGCCGCTCGGGGAACACGTAGGCGAGGACGCTGGCCGTGGCCTGGGCGATGGCCGCGTGCTCGTTGGGATAGGAGGGGTCGGGGCCGGCCTCCGCCAGCTTCGGCACGACGTCGGGTGCCTTGCGGTCGTACTTGTACTTGTAGTGCCAGGTGGCGACCATGGCGTCGTAGGCGGCGACGGCCACCAGCGCGTAGGCGCGGGACGAGGCGGCCGGGTCCTTCTCGCGGGCGGAGATGAACTCCAGCGCGCTGCCCATCCACGGTGCCGAGATCGGCTCGCCGTCACCGCTCCACTTGCGGACGAAGTCGGCGACCTCGGGGGTGCGCTCGGTCACCAACTTCCTCAGCTCGGCGTCCTCCGCCTTCTCCTCCGCCGATCCCGCACCGGGCGGCGGCGGAACCTGGAACTGCTCCGGCGACGTGAGGACCCACGTCTTCCAGTCCCCGGCGGTGGGCTCGGCGTGGGCCGCCTCCACGCCGGCCGCCGTGGTCCCGGTCGTGGCGTCGGAGGACGTGTCGTCGTCGCCTCCACAGGCACCGGCCACCAGGGCCATCGCCACGACGAGGGCGACCGGGCGGCGGGGCCGCCCCCGGCCGGGTGCACGCCGGGATGTACGGGAGACCAGGATCACGACTGTCCTTTCACGACGTCATGGCGAAGGTACGACACCGGCGTAACTGCGCCGTAAGCGTGGAGTACGCGCCCGGTCCGGCGACGGTGCGCCGGAAGGCTGGTCAGGACGGCGGGGCGAGGACCGCTGCCGTGTAGGCGATGCGGACCGGGGCGCACCAGATGACGATGGACCTGATCCTCTCCGGCGGCAGGTCGGCGGGCAGCACGTAGTTCTCGTTGCCCAGCGTGCTCTTCAGGTTCCCGAGCACCACGTAGGGCGCGTCGACCGCGTCCTTGCTGGTCTTCGGGGCGGGGGCCTCGCTCAACCACAGGAACAGGTCGGTGTTGCTGGACACCTCGAAGTCCTCCAGGCGCAGGGCCCGGGACCCGTCCGCCAGCTCGAGCATCCGGGCCTTGCCCTTGCCCTTCATCTCGATGTCGTAGAACTCGCCCTGGCCCAGCACCTTGGCCGTGTCCATGCCCGGCAGGGGTGGCTCGAGAAGGGGCGTGTCGATCTGCTGGTCGACCGTGATCTGCCACGGGCTGGTGGCCTTCACCACCAGCTTCACCTGGCCCTCCACGATGCCGTACCCGACCGCCTTCTCCGGTGTGGCGTCCGGGCCGACGCAGGGCGCATCCACCGTGGGCTCGGGGTGGCGCTGCTGCTTCGGGTCGCTCTCGATGGTGAGGTGGCCCGACTCGCAGTGCCAGCGCACCCGCCACTGGATCACATCGGGAGCGATGGCGAACGTCGGCGTGGTGGCATCGGCAGTGCCGGTGAACGTCGACACCGTCTCCCACCGCGGAGCCGACGTCTGGCGAGGGACGGCCGACGTGGTCGTTGCGGCGGCGGCCGTCGTCGTGGTCGCCGATCCGCTCTTCTCGGCGCTGTCGCCGCACGCAGGTCCGACGATGGCCAGAACGGCCACGAGCAGCACGGGCACCGGTCGGCGACGGCAGTGCGCGACCGCGGATCTCGACGACGTCATCGGTCCTGACGGTACTTCGCGTCCGGGGAACCCTCGGAGGCGGGCGGGCCGGGCGCCCTTTAGGGCAGGTAGCGCATCGGGTTCTGGGGAGAACCACCGACCCTGGTCTCGAAGTGAAGATGGGGGCCGGTGGAGTGACCGGTGGAACCGACGTAGCCGATGACGTCTCCCTGCGCCACGCTGGTGCCGTCGCTCGTGCCGAGACGGCTCTGGTGGGCGTAGAGCGTGCTGAGTCCCCCGCCGTGGTCGATGATCACGACGTTGCCGTAGCCGCTCATGACGCCGGCGAAGATCACGTCGCCCGCCTTGGCCGCCCGGATCGGCGTGCCCGTGCCCGCGCCGATGTCGATGCCGGCGTGGAGGCGCCCCCAGCGCGTCCCGAACCCGGATGTGACGGGTCCCCGGATGGGCCACGAGAGGCCGGCGCCGGAGATCCGGCCGTCGGGTCCGGGATCGACGGCGTCGCCACGTGACGCACGGGACGACTCCCTGGACCGGATGAGGGCCGTGAGGCCCGACTCCTGCTGGGCCACGGCGTCGGCCTCGGCCTGGTACTCGCGGATGCGGGCGTCGAGGGCGGCCGACAGGCGCTGCTTCTCCTTGCGGGCCTTCTGGAGCTCGGACAGGCGGGCGAGCACGACCTGGCGGCGCTGGGCGGCCACGTCACGGGCGGCGTCCGCCTTGACCTTCTCGTCGCCCAGGTCCTCCCTGAGGGCGCGAAGGCGGTCGAGCACGTCGCGGTCCTTGTTGGTGACCTGGGCCAGCAGGGAGCTGCGCCGGCTGGCGTCGCCCAGGTCCTTGGCGCCGATGACGCCGACCAGCGCGTTGTCCTTCGGCCGGACGTACACCGACACGGCCCGGTTCACCACGGCAGTGTGCAGCGTGGTCATCTCGGTCTCGGTGGCCGCGATCTTCGCCTCGGACTCGGCGACGGCGGCGAGGGCGGCCGACACCGCCTGGCGGGCCGCGTCGGCGCCCGCCTGCTGCGCCGCCACCTGGCGGTCGAGGATCTTCACCGCAGACGTGAGCTGGGCGTCGGACGCCCGCAGGTGGTTCAGCTCGGCGGCGAGCTTGGCCCGCTTCTGCCGCGCCGCCTCGCGCTTGGCGCGGATGGTGCCGGTGGAATCGCTGGCGCCGGCGGGCGGGGCGAGGGAGAGGACGAGAAGGCCGACAAGGGCAAGGAAGGCGGCTCTCGACGTCTTCCGTTGCCGTGCAGCCATCCGCGCGCCTCCTTCTTGGCCCCCCGCGGAGCTCCCGGCACGGTAGTGACTCGGGTCATATAGCGCAACAACCGCCGCTGCGGCGGCTCCGGGCGGAGGGGCCGAGCCCCCGTCGAGGTGCGTGTGCGCCGAAGCCCGAGGAACCTCCCGACGTCATTCGCACTTCCCCGAACGAATGGCGCCGTTCCGCCCCTCGGGCCTCGACGCTGCTCACCGTAGCCCCCGCCCCCGGGGCCGACAAGGGGCCAGACCCATGGAATCTCCGCCCTGCCCCGGAGCGGCTACCGGCACTCCACCAGGCTGCGGGAGGTGAGCTCCGTGCACAGGGCGCTCACGCGGGAGGCGGCGCCCGACCAGGTGTAGCCGAGCGACCGGTGGGCGGCGCGCGCACCCATCTCGGACGCCAACTGCGGGTGCAGCAGCAGCTGGGCGGCGTGGGCCGCGTAGTCGGCGGGATCGCGACCCTCGACGAGGAAGCCGGTGCGCCCGTGGTCGACGAGGGTGCGCAGGCCGCCCACGGCGGCGGCCACCACGGGGGTGCCGCAGGCGGCCGCCTCCAGCGCCACCAGGCCGAACGACTCGGATCGGCTCGGCACCAGGCAGACGTCGGCGGCCCGGTAGTACGTGGACAGCAGCTCGTGGGGGGCCGGGGGCATCATGTGGACGCGGCCGGTGAGGCCCAGCTCGGCCACGAGGCTGCGGATGCGGGCGACCTCGGCCGCGCCGTCACGGCCGCTCGGGCCACCCACCAACACGAGGAAGGCGTCGGGCACAGTCGCCACCACCTCGGCCAGCGCCCGCACGGCCACATCGAGCCCCTTGAGGGCCTGGATCCGGCCGACGAACAAGAGCATGGGACCACCGGCGGAGAGGCCGAGCGCCCGGCGGGCCTGCGGCCGGTGACCGGGCGAGAAGAACGCATGGTCCACGCCCGGCGGGACGATCTCGATGCGATGCGGGTCGGCGTCGTACAGTTCGGCGATCTGGGCCGCCTCCACGGTGCACGAGGCCAGCACGGCATCAGAACAGCCGATGACCTCCAGCTCGGCCCTGGTGCGGCGGTCGGGGTCGACGTCGCCCTCCGCCTTCACCCGGGCCAGCGTGTGGAAGGTGGACACGAGCGGGAGGCCCAGCCGGTGCTTGAGGGTGTGCCCGACCACGCCCGACAGCCAGTAGTTGGCCGAGATGGCGTCGGCCGGGTAGCCGCGCTCCATGCGGGCCAGCACGGCGTCGGTGAACTCACCGGTGAGGGCGGGGAGGTCCTCCTTCGCGACGTCGCCCAGCGGCCCGGCGGGCACGTGGTGCACGCGGAACCCCGGTTCGACCCGCACCACGGCGGCCAGATCGGGTGAGCAGGCCCGGGTGTAGACGTCGCACCCGACGCCGCTGCGGGCCAGTGCGGCGGACAGCTGGCGCACGTAGACGTTCATCCCCCCGCCGTCGCCCGAGCCGGGCTGGGCCAGCGGCGACGTGTGCATGGAGAGGACGGCGAGGCGGCGCATGGATCAACGTCAACCCTACGTCGGGCTGTCGTCTTCCTTCCTCTCGCGACGGCCGCCGGCGCAAACGCCCAGACGGCGGGCGCGAGCCCCTACTCGAGCAGCGCGTCCACGCTCGCTTCGCCGGACTTGTAACGCCGGACGATCTCGGCCTGCAGCGCGTCCAGCCGCTCGAACACGGCGCGCCGGTCGGTCGAGACGGAGCGCTCCAGGTCGACCAGGGCGTCGGCGATGCGCCGCACCTCCTGCTCGTCGGTCTCGGGCAGCGCGCCGGCCTTGTCGACGTCGAAGATGGCGTCGAGCTCGGCGGTGAGGAGGCGGTGGTCGACGTCGGGGAGCGTGAGGCTCGGCAGGCGACCGGTCACGGTTCGGGTCCCGCCCTCGGCCAGGATCTCGCCCAGGTGGTCGACCAGCTCCGACAGCTCGCCGGTGCCGCCGGACGCCCGGTTCTCCAGCTCGGCCAGCACGATGTCGAGGCGGACCTGCACGAGGCGGCGCAGGTACGACAGCGCTCCCTCCACCTCGCTGCACTGCCTCTTCCGAGCCCGCAGGTCGGCCATGGGAAGCTGGCCCAGCGCGGCCACGTAGTCCTCGGAGAGGATCCGGTCGAGATCGAACGGGTGGGCCACCCTGGGATGCTACCTGGCCGGCTCCCGGCGCAGCCGCCCGGCCCGGTCGGCCGGCCCGTACCTGTAGACGACCCTGCCGACGACGCCGGGCACGGGGCCGAAGGCGCGACTGTCCGTGCTGGCCGAGGGATTGTCGCCGAGCACCACGTAGCCCGTGGGACCCACCGACGCCACCCGCTTGACCAAAAGGCGTCCCGCCCGGCGCGGGTCCCGGACGACAACGAGATCACCGGTCCGCGGGCGTGGTGCACGCACGGCGAGCACGCGGTCGCCGGGGCGAAGGCCCGGCAGCATGCTCTCCCCCACCACCACCACGCGGCGCACCGCCCGGCCGCCGGCCACGAGGGCCACGACGGCGGCGGCTGTTGCGCGCAGCCACCAGCGGGTAGAAACGGGGGTCAGCGCTCGTACCCGTCGCACACGAAGGAGCATCGCCCATGCCCATTGTCCTCCGCCTGCTCGAACTGGCAGACCGCGTCCGCCCGCCGGTCACCGCGTCCGCACACTGCGACGTCCCCTGTGGCGTGTACGACCCTGCGCAGGCCCGCATCGAGGCCGACTCCGTCCAGAAGATCATCGAGAAGTACCACGCGTCCGCCGACGAGGCGTTCAAGGCGCGCTGCCTGTTCATCAAGGAGCAGCGGGCCGACCTGGTGAAGCACCACCTCTGGGTGCTGTGGACCGACTACTTCAAGCCCGAGCACCTCGAGGCCTACCCCGACCTGCACGACCTGTTCTGGAAGGCCACCAAGGCGGCCGGCCAGGCCAAGCAGACCACCGATCCGGCCAACGCCGAGAAGCTGCTCGGCCTCATCGACGAGATCGCTGCCATCTTCTGGAAGACCAAGGGCCAGTAGGGACGACCGCGTCGGGCCGGGCGCCCGATCCCCGTGTCCGCCCCGTGGCCGCCGGGCGGAGCTAGCTTCGCCCCGACGAGCAGAACGGGGGTTGCGTCCATGGAGGTCTTTTCGCGAGCGGGCGGCGAGATGCTGTCCCGCTGGGGCCACTACATGGCGGGCGTCACGTGGATCGGGCTGCTGTACTACTTCAACTTCGTGCAGGCCCCCTCGTTCGCCGAGTTCGAGGCGGCCGCCCGCACCGACGCGCTGTCGAAGCTCGTTCCCCGGGCGCTGTGGTGGTTCAAGTTCGCAGCCATGCTGACGCTGACCACCGGGATCATGATCCTCGGCTTCCAGAAGCACCTCAGCGGAGGCGCCTACTTCAAGACGGCGCCCGGCATCAGCATCTCCACCGGCATCCTGCTGGCACTCGTCATGTTCGGGAACGTGTTCAGCGTCATCCTCCCGAACCAGAAGGTCGTGATCGCCTCGGCCCAGTCGGTGGCGGCCGGCGGTGACGCCGACCCCGCCGCGCCGGCCGCCAGTCGGAAGGCGCTGCTGGCGTCTCGCACCAACGCCTTCTTCTCCATCCCGATGCTGTGGTTCATGGGCGTCACGAGCCACCTGGCCCCGGCCTATGCCGTGCATCCCAAGGGCGCCAGCCGGGGCATCTACTGGCTCGTCACCTTGGCGTTGGTCGTCGTGCTCGAGCTCAACGGCACCGGGCGCATCGGCGGCACGGCGCCCGGCGGCACCAACGCCTACCTCGACGACCACACGAAGGCGATCATCGCCGGCTTCGCGCTGTGGGCCGTGTTCGTGATCCTGTGGGAGGTGCTCTTCTAGAGGGTCGGGCTCGGCCCGTTCGCAGGCGCCCTGCCCCTCGGGGCGCTAGTCCAGGACCAGCACTGCGACCAGGCACCAGACCGGCGCCAGCACCAGCAGCGAGTCGATGCGCCGCAGGGCAGGGACGTTGGCCCGCCGGTCGCCCATCAGCGCCGAGGCCGCGTACGGACCGAGCGGCGCCAGCACGACGGCCAGGCCGCCCAGCACCCATGGCGTGGCACCCCGGAACGGCGGCACGAGCACGGCTGCCACGGCGAGGGTGACGGCGGCGATGCTGGCCGCACCGGCGGCCGGCCCCTCCCAGGCGCTGGTGGCACCGGTGCCCACGACGTACACGCTGGCATCGTGCACGGCGGCGAAGGTGAGCAGGACGAACACCGGCACGATGCCCCGGGCGAGCAGGAGCACGGGTGAGGCGGCCGCCAGGCCGACGACCCCTGCGGCCACGAGCGTGACCACGGGCTCGACCTTGCCACTGCCTCCGACGGCCACCGCAGCCACCACGGTGCCGACGACGACCAGGGCCACAACGCCCATCGCCGCCGGTCCGGCGGCGGCGGCGACGACGAGCAGCGCGGCGCCAGCGGCCGCGACCGGGGCCGACGGCCGGGGACGGGTGCGGCGGGAGCGCACGGCCTGGAGGGCGGCGAGGCCGGCGGTGGGTGCGAGGAGGGCGGCCAGCCCCGGCCGACCGGCGGCCAGGGCGGCAAGGGAGCCCATGTACCAGACGAGTCCGAGGCGGGCATGGGGGCCGACGACACGCGGCCGCTCCTCGAGCGAGCGGAGGGTGGCGTACCAGCCGCCTCGGGTGACCGCAGGACCGGTGGACACGACGGGTCCCGACGGTCCGTCCGACCGGTTCCGGTTTGGCCGGCCGCCGGCCGGCCGCAACCCGCCCAGGCGGACGGATCGCTCCGCCACCGTCAGGTGCTCCCGCCGGAGACGGGAGGGAGCACGGCCACCTCGTCACCGCCGCCGACGGCCACATGGTCCCCCGCCGGCTCGCCGTTGACCCACACGTTGGCTGTGGCCAGCACCGCCGAGAAATCCTCGCCGTACCGCTCTCGGGCGGCGGCGAGGACGTCGCCGACCGTGCCTGCGTCGATCTCGTCCCGCCCGGTCCCGGCCGCCTCCCTCGCGGCGGCGAACAGCCTCAGCACGGCCATGCGCGCGCCATCGGCCCTTTCAGGGCGAGACCTCGGCCCGCCCGTTGGAGATCACCAGGGCGCCGTCGCTGTGCGCTTCGAATGCGTAGACGTGGCGACCGTCCGCCGGCCCGGCGTCGTACATGCTCGTCACCACGTCGTTGCCGGGGAACACCGGGCGGGAGAACCGCACGGCGAGGCGCCGGAGCCTGGCCGGGTCGCCTTGCGCGGTGGTGGCGATCACGGCCTGGCTGGTCATCGCCATGGTGCACAGGCCGTGGACGATGATGCCTGGTAGACCGACCGCGGTCGCCACCGCGGGGTCCACGTGGATGGCGTTGTCGTCGCCGGACGCCTCCTTGTAGCGGTACGTCTGGTCGTCGTCGACGTGGACCGTGCAGGAGCCCACAGGCTGGTCCCGCGCGCCCCGGGGGAAGTTGTGGTCGGGCTTGTCGGGGCCGGCGCTCTCGCCGTCGCTCATGTTCCGGATGAACATCGTGACGTACTGCTCGAGCACGAGTCCTCCCGCCGTCGTGTCCTCGCTGAGCACCTTCATCGTGTAGCGGGTGCCGGACCGGCCGGGCCGGACGCTGTAGGCCTCGGCGGTGGTGGCGAGGACCTGACCGGGCGTCAACGGCTGGTGGAAGTGCATGTCCTGCTCGCCGTGCACGATCATGAGGAACGCCTCTGGCGGCACCATGGAGGTGAGGGCGTCGCTCATGGCACGCCACGTGGGCACCACGCCGAACACGGGCGGTGCGAGGGCCCCCGACATGTAGGCGGGGTTGAGGTCGTTGGTGGCGGCTGCGTACGCCCTGGCCCGATCGGCGTCCACCGGCTCGGCCTCGACCGACCACGTCGTTCCGAGCTTCTCGGTGGGTAGCGCCATTCCCGAACGGTACCGGACGCCTCCGTCGGTCCCCTGCCGCCGTCCTACGCTGGCCGGCATGGCACCGGTCCTGCTCCTCCGGCACGGGCAGTCGACCTGGAACGCCGAATCACGGTGGCAGGGATGGGCCGACGCGCCCCTGTCCGACGAGGGCCTGCGCCAGGCTGCGGCCATGGGCGCCCAGCTGGCGTCGTGGCCGCAGCGGTTCGGCCGGGTGGTGTCGTCGGACCTGGCCCGGTCCGTCGACACGGCGGCCGTGATCGCCCGGATCCTCGACCTCGGCGACGTCGCCGTGGAGGCCGGTCTGCGCGAGCGCGACGTCGGCGACTGGACCGGGCGCACGACCGAGGAGATCGAGATCATCTGGCCGGGAGCCATCGCCGCGTGGCGGGCCGGCCGCCTCGACCGCCCGCCCGGCGGCGAGCACGAGCCCGACTTCCGGGCGCGCATCGTGCGGGCCGTCGAACGGCTGGCCGCGGACACGGAGGGGCCGGCGCTGGCGATCACCCACGGCGGCGTCGTCCGGGGCCTCGCGCGCCACCTCGGCGGCGACCCGGACGCCGCCCCCAACCTCAGCGGGAGGTGGTTCGAGCTGGGCCCCGACAACCGGCTGCGCTCCGGCCCGCCGGCCGGACTGGCCGAGGTCCCGGCCGAGTCGATCACGAGGGCTCTCTAGCCCATCCACCGTGACCGTCACACCCCGGCGCTACCTTCCCGGCCGTGGACGTCGAGGTGATCCGGAGCCCCCGCAGGCGCAAGACGGTGCAGGCCCGCAAGGTCGGGGGGGTCCTGCGGGTTTCGATACCTGCCACCATGAGCACGGCCGACGAGCAGCGCCACGTGGCCGAGATGGTCCGGCGCATGGAACGGCGGTCGGAGTCGTCGGTGATCGACCTCGCCGGCCGGGCAGCCGGGCTGGCGTCGGCCCACGGCCTTCCCCGACCGGTCTCGATCCGCTGGGTCGACAACCAGGAGTGGCGCTGGGGCTCGTGCACGCCGTGCGACGGCACCATTCGCATCTCGGCGAGGCTCGCGGCCGAGCCGGCGTGGGTCCTCGACTACGTGATCGTGCACGAGCTGGCCCATCTCGTCGTGGCCGGCCACGGGCCCGCATTCTGGAG
Organism: Acidimicrobiales bacterium; assembly: GCA_036262515.1. Lineage (GTDB taxonomy): Bacteria > Actinomycetota > Acidimicrobiia > Acidimicrobiales > JAHFUS01. The sequence continues at coordinate 50,469 of DATAIT010000100.1, forward strand.
ACTCGTGGAGCGCTATCCGCGCACGGAGCGGGCGCGAGGGTTCCTGATGGCGCGTGGGCTGGAGCACGCCGGGTGATCGACCCGGCGTCGAACGGCGACTCGCCGGAGCCACGTCGCAGGCAGGCGCCGGTTCCCCTCGTCCTGTCGTGCGCCGCCGGGGCGGCTGGGCTCGTGCTCCTCGTCGCCGGAGCGGTGTCGTCCACGACGGCGCTGTCGGTGGCGGGCGTCGTGGCCGGGAGCCTGTCGCTCGGGGCGGCGCTGTACTGGCGATCCCTGCTGATCAGCTCGTGGTCGGCCCAGAAGCGGGGCCGGCCGCCCCGCTGAGCCGGCCGCCTCCCGCCTTACCGGCCGCCGTCGCACCCGGCGCCTCCGACAACCGCTTCGCCGTCTCGGCCAGGATGCGGTCGGCCAGCTCGTCGGTGAGAAGGTCGCCGCCGTGGCCGCCGCCCGGGTACCACCACAGCGCCTTCGGCTCCTTCGCCCACTCGTGGATGCTCTCGGCGTGGCGGGGCCCGAAGTACCAGTCGTCGGGGTCGTGCACCACCACCGTGAACGCCGGGGCGATACCGGCCACGAGCGAGCCGGCGTCGGGGAGGAAGATGCAGTCGGCGCCCACCCTCGTGCGCAGCGCAGTGGCCAGCACGAAGCGGCCCGCCCGCCCGCTCACCAGCCTCCGGACGCGGTGGGTCCCCGCCCGGTCAAGATCACCCCAGGCCGGGGCGCTGATGCCGACGGTGCCCGCCACGCCCCCGTACGCACCGGCGTGCATCAGCACGGCGGCCCCGCCCAGGCTGGTGCCCACCGTCACCACCGGCAGCCCCTGCGGGGCGGCGGCCACGGCGGCGGCCACGTCGAGGGGCTCGTTGCGACCCATCGAGCACAGCCCCCCCGAGCGCCCGTGACCACGCATGTCCGGCACGATGACGTGTCCGCGCCGGGCGAGGAGGTGGGCGAAGCGGTGGACGCCCGGCGAGCGCGAGGAGTTCACGAATCCGTGCACGAGGACGAACGTGCACAGGGCGTCCTCCGGCCCCGGGACGCGCCAGGCGTTGAGGCGGATGCCGTCGTCGGTGGTGAGCGTGAGCTGCTGATCGGGGCGGTAGCGGGGTGGAGCGAGGTAGAGCCGGTAGTAGCGGGTGACCCGGCCGCCGGCCGCGGCGGCACGGGGACGGCGGCCGAGCAGATCGGCGCCGGGGAGGCGACGGCGCAGAGATGACGCGGCTCCGGGCGGCGAAGAAGCGGGTGCCGCCGCGGCTCCTGGCGGCGAAGAGGTGGGTGCCGCGACAGCTCCGGCCGGCTCCGACGGGCGGGTCACCGCTTGGCCGCCGTCGTGCTCCGCCACTCCGCCTCCAGGCGCCCGAGCTCGGTCGACGGCGGCGTCCCCTTGCGGTACTCCGACAGGATGCCTCGCCAGTTGTTCGTGGCCTCGAGCCGGCTGAGGAGCGCGCTCACCCCCCACACGACGCGATCCAGGATCACGTACGAGGTCGGCATGTTCAGGGCCTTGATGAGATCGCCGTACCGGCCCTGCACGTCGACGACGGTCTGGAGAGCCTTGCCGGTGGAGTCCCGGGTGTAGGTGTACCGCTCGGTGAGGAACGGTTCGTAGGGACCGCGGACGTACTCGAAGACGAACTCGGGATCGAAGCCGTGGTCCGGTGCCAGGAACCGGGCCGTCACGGCCCGCTCGACGAGGGCCTGGGGGTCCTCGTCGAGGATGGCGTCGAGCAGCGGACCGAGACGCTCGAACTCGCCGGGCGCCCACCGCTTGACCAACCCGAAGTCGAGGAACGTGACGGACCCGTCCTCGTGGAACCGGTAGTTCCCCGGGTGTGGATCGCCGTTGAACACGCCGTCGCGATGGATCGATCCCTGGGCGAAGCGCAGGATCACCTCGCCGGCCCGGTCCTTGGCCGCCTGGTCCGAGCGCTCCAGGAACTCGTCCCACCGCATGCCGTCGACCCACTCGCTCGTGAGCACCCGGCGGCTGCTGCGCTCGGGCACGACCTTGGGGACGCGGATGAACGGGTGGCCCTCGTAGCGGGCGGCGAACTCGGCCTGGCAGGAGGCCTCGTAGCGGTAGTCGAGCTCGTCGGCCATGCGCGCCCGCAACTCGTCGACGAGGGCCTTGACCTCGAGGTTCTTGAGGGCGAACTGGGCGAACAGGCCGTAGAGCATCTCGGCGTTGTCGAGGTCGCTCTTGATGGCGCCGTCCACGCCCGGATACTGGACCTTCACCGCCACGATCCGCCCGTCCGGCATCACGGCCCGGTGGACCTGCCCGATCGACGCCGCCGCCACCGGGACCAGCTCGAAATCGAGGAACAGGTCGTGCGGGTCGGCGCCGAGCTCGTCACGGATCACGCTCTCGGCCAGGCGGGGCGCCATCGGCGGCACGTCGGCCTGCAGCGTGGCCAGGGCCGCCTTGGCCTCGGGCGGCAGCCCGTCGGCGATGAACGAGAGCATCTGGCCGGCCTTCATGATGGCGCCCTTCATGCCGCCGAGGACCTTGGCCACGTCCTCGGCCGAGCGGATGGCGAACTGCTCCTCCAGGCGGGCCCGCTCCTCCTCGGTCGCCCGCCTTCCCTTGATCTTCATCTGCGTGTAGTGGAGGGCCCGGCGGGACGTGAGGCGCCACACCCGGATCTGGCGCTCGAGGTGCACGCGGCGGGTCTGGTCCCGGAGGGCGACGGTGGCGTATGCGCCGGCGGCAGCTGCGGCCGTCACTGCACCGAGGGCGACGGCGCGTGCTCGCGTGCTACTGGTTGCCACCGGGCAGCCGTACCTCGCGCTCCGCGGTGGCCTGATCGTCCAAACAGAACCGAGCGGCGGGAAGAGCCTCCAGCCGGCCGTCGTCGATCGGCCGGCCGCACGCCTCGCACGTGCCGTACGTGCCGTCGTCGAGGCGCTGCAGGGCGTGTTCGACGTCGGCCAGCTCGGCCTGGACCCGTTCCAGGATCGACAGGTCGCGCTCGCGGTTGAAGGTCTCGGTGCCCACGTCGGCCTGGTGCTGGTCGACCGACGACAGCTCTCCCAAGCTCTCGCCCTCGGACTCCGAGGTCAGGCCGTCGGAGACGAAGTCGTCGCGCAGGCTCGCCAAGCGGGCACGCTCCTCGTCGAGGCGGGCACGGGCCGCATCGTCTTCCATCAGACTGACTGTAGCGGTGAGCCCGTGCGCTTTCGGTCGACTTCCGGCCCCCTGCGCCATACCTGGATCCGTGCCCCCGGTCGCCCGCCCCGCATGGATCACGTGCTCGTGGGGGCGGGGAGGATCGAACTCCCGACGCCGGGATTAAAAGTCCCGCGGTCTGCCACTGACCTACGCCCCCGCCGGACCCGCGCCGGGCGCGGGTGGGCAGGGGTCCAATCGTAGGAGGCGCCCTCGGGCTCGGCCGGTTGCCCGGACGGCCGGGGACCGCCTCCCATGGGTCTAGGTGAGGATGAGGATGAGGATGATGATGAGAATGAGGGTTCCGACCCCGATGTACATGTTCGCCTCCTCGGTGCGGCGAGCTGGCCTCGACCGCTTGACGTCTGCGGTGGTGCCCGTTCGGCGGCGGTGGCAAACCTCCAACCTGCGCGGCACGACGGCCGCCGGAGCCGTTTCCCTGCGGACGACCCAGGGAACATCGGGGGCATGATCGCCTTCTTCGTCATCCTCGCCCTCCTGATGGTTCTGGTCGTGGTCGCCGGGCAGTGGAACGCCGGTCCCCGCCGGCGCGTGATCTACGACCGCGACGTCGTCGTCGACCGTGGACCTCGCGTGGTCGAGGAGGAGATCGTCGAGGATCCGTACCCCGTGGCCCGAGCTCGCCGAGTGGTGCGCCGCCGCAGATACTGACGGACGCCCGGGCGCGCAGCGGGTGCACGCGGCGCGCTTCGCCGATCGGCGCCACGCCGGGCGGGTCCTGGGAGCGGTGTGCGCGGCCCGCCCGGCCGGGCCGGCTCCAGTGGTGCTCGGCCTGCCCCGTGGCGGCGTCCCCGTTGCCGCCGAGGTGGCGCAGGCGCTGGGTGCCCCGCTCGACATCTTCGTGGTCCGGAAGTTGGGCGTCCCGGGACACGAGGAGCTGGCCATGGGAGCGATCGCGTCCGGAGGGGTCCGCGTGGTGAACGACGACGTCGTGCGGGCGCTCGCCATCTCGACCAGCGTGCTCGCCGCCGCCACGGACGCAGCCCGGCGTGAGCTGGCGGGCAAGGAGGCGGCGTACCGGGGGGACCGTCCGCCGCTGGCGCTCGCCGGTCGACCGGTGGTGGTCGTGGACGACGGGCTGGCCACCGGGTCGACCATGCAGGCGGCGGTGACCGCCCTGCGATCCTGCGTCCCCGCCTCGATCACCGTGGCCGTCCCCGTGGCGCCGGCCGCCGCCCTCGTCCCGCTGTGGCGGCTGGCCGACGACGTCGTGTGCGTCTTCGCGCCGGACCCGTTCGTGGCGGTCGGGGCGTCGTACGTCGACTTCTCGCCGACCACCGACGGGGAGGTGGCCGCGCTGCTCGGAGCGGTGCCCTGATGCCGTCGCGTGCACAATGGCGCGGTGGCGCGCTGGGTGATCCTCCTGCGGGGAATCAACGTCGGTCGCAGCGTGCGCCTGTCGATGGCCGACCTTCGCCGCATCCTCGAGTCCACCGGTGCGTCGGGCGTGGCCACGTACCTCCAGAGCGGGAACGCCGTGGTGCAGGCGCCGGGGCCGGCCAAGGCCCTCGAAGAGGAGATCGCCGCCGCAGTGGCGGCGGACGTGGGGACGGAGATCACCGTGATGGTGCGCTCGGCCGCCGCCATGGCCAAGACGGTGGCGGCCAACCCGTGGCCTGAGGCCGCTGCCCGACCGAAGACGCTCCACGTCGCCTTCCTGACCGCGCCGGCCGGCCGCCGGTCCGTGGCGGCCATCGACCGCGAGCGGTTCGCCCCGGACGAGTTCGAGGTCAAGGGCTCGGTCGTCTACGTCCACCTGCCCGGCGGTTTCGCCAGGACGAAGCTCACGAACGACCTGTGGGAACGCTCGCTCGGCGTCCGCTCCACGATGCGGAACTGGACCACCGTGAGTGCGCTAGCGGGCCTGGTGGCCGGCGACCCGCCGGCCTGACGGGGGCACGACCCAGGATTCGGCGGCGCGCTACGTGGCGAAGGACAACGAGAGGCCGAAGTCGCCGCCGGCGTCCGTCCACCAGTCGGCGAGGGCCAGGCCGGCTCCGGCCAACTCGGCCTCCACGTTCGGGCGTCGGAACTTGGCGCTGATCTCGGTGACGACCAGCTCGCCGGCGTCGAGGTCGACGGTGAGCCCGGGGTCGGGAATCCGCACGGTGTGCGATCGCCGGGCCCGCAGCCCGAGCTCGACCCACTCCTCGTCGGCGTCGAAGCGCGCCACATGCTCGAACGAGTCGACGTCGAAGTCGGCGCCCAGCTCGCGGTTCAACACAGTGAGCACGTTGCGGTTGAACTCGGCGGTGACCCCGGCGGCGTCGTCGTAGGCCGCCTCCAGGCGGGAGCGCCCCTTCACCAGGTCGGTCCCGAGGAGGAACGCGTCGCCGGGCACCATCTGCGAGGCCACGTCGGCCAGGAACCGCTTGCGCTGCGGGGGGCGAAGGTTCCCGATGGTGCTGCCGAGGAACGCCACCAGCCGCCTGCCACCGCCGGGGAGCAGCCCGAGGTGGGAATCGAAATCGCCCACCACCCCGTGGACGGCGACCCCCGGGTACTCCGAGGTGAGGGCGGAGGCGGCCGACCGTATGGTTGACTCACTGACGTCGAACAGCACGATCCGGCGGAGCGCGCCGCGGTTGACCATGGCGTCGAGGAGGAGGCGCGTCTTCTCCGACGTGCCCGACCCGAGCTCCACCAGGGTGTCCGCTCCCGTGCGTGCGGCGACCGCCGCCGCCTGGCGCGCCAGGATCTCCCGCTCGCGCCGGGTGGGGTAGTACTCGGGCAGCCGAGTGATCCGATCGAACAGCTCGCACCCGCGCTCGTCGTAGAACCACTTCGGCGGCAGCTCGCGGGGCCGGTTGCCCAGGCCCTCCCGCACGTCGTCACGCAGGGCGCCGGCCAGGACGTCGGGTGTCAGATGGACGTCGATTCGAGGGAGTGCGGGCGGCCGGCGGCGACCGTTGTTTCCCGGTGCGGCCGTCACGACGCGGCCAGCCGCTTTCCGAGCCACACGGCGGCGTCGTCGAGGGCCTGGTCGGGGATCTCGTGGCCGGCGTCGTACCAGTGGAGCTCCACGTCGGCGCCCGCCGTCACGAGGCCCTCCACCAGTTCCTCGTAGTCGTCGAGGGTGACGAGCTCGTCATTGCGGCCCGTCGCGCAGAAGATCTGCTTGTGGTCGAGCACGCGGCCGCCCGGCGGGCGGAACGGGGGGCGGCCGCTGAGGATGACGGCGCCGGCGACGGCCGCCGGGTCGTCGAGCGTCAGCGCGGCAGCGGCCGTGGCGCCGTCGGAGAAACCGAGGACCCAGACGTCTTCGGCGTCGAGGTCGAGGGCGCCGCAGGCGGCGGCGAGGAACGAGGCCAGTATTTCGACGCTCTCGTGCACCGCGACCACCCACGGCGTGGGCAGATCGGGGTCGAGGCCCTCCTCCTCTTCGGGCGGGGGCCGCGGCGGGAGATGGCGGAAGCCGCCGTCCACGTCCTCCAACGGTCCCCGAGGACTGAGGACGGCGACGCCGGGCGCGATCCGGCGGGCGGCGGCGACGAGGTCGTCCTCAGTGCCGGCGGCGCCGTGCAGGGCGAGGATGGCGATGCCGCCGGTGTCGTCCTCGTCGGTGGCCGCGTCGAACCGGTAGAGCATGCCGAGCTCGGGAAGGTCAGACATCCGTTCGACGCTACCCGCAAGGCCGTTATGCGGAGAACGTGACGATCGTGAGCGTCCCGTAGCCCAGGAGCGCGAAGGACAGCGAGTACACGACGGCCTTGGTGGCGGCTCGCTTGGCCGGCGACCGGACGTAGTCGTCGATGATCCACCTGAGGCCGTTCAGGCCGTGGAGCAGAGCCAGTACGAGCAGGGCCCAGTCGAACAGCCGCCACAGCGGGTTGTCCCACCGGCGAGCCACGAACCGGGCGTCCGTATCGGTGACGTCGGTGAGGATGTGGGTCAGCGAGAAGTGGATGAGGGCGAGGAACACGAGCACCAGGCCCGAGATCCGCATGAAGAACCACGACCACGTCTCGAAGCTCTGCCGGGGCCGGCGCCGCAGCGGTGTGCCGCCGTGGCCCGGTGCCGCCGCCGGCCGGCTGGTGGTGGACGCGGTCACAGGAGGCGGCCGTCGATGAAGGGCTTCAAGATGACGTACCCCCCGACCAGCGTCAGCACGATGGTGAGGAACACCACGACGTCGAGCGCCCGCTTCTCGTTGCGGATACCACCCGGAAAGAAGTCGAGCATGACGACGCGCAGCCCGTTGAGGGAGTGGAACACGAGACCGAACAGCAGGCCCACCTCGAACAGCCGCAGCAGGACGTTGCCGTAGAGCTCGTGCACCTCGTCGTACACGGCGGGGCGCGCCACGAGTGAGACATCGACGATGTGCAGCAGCAGGAAGAAGAACACGAGGAAGCCGGTGATGCGGTGGGTGACGAAGGCCCATTGCCCCGACCGGCCCCGGTACACGCTCCCCCGCTCCGGGCTCACCGCCGCCTTCCCCGCACCCAGCGCCCGGCCCAGACCGTCGACGACAGCACGTACAGGGCGAAACCGGTGATGAGGAGGGTGACCGCGCCGAGGGCGGCGGCGAACAGCGCCTGGGCCGTGGTCATCGAAAAACGACGCTACTTCGACCCTCGGCGCCGAGCGCGCACGCGCCCGGACTCAGTGCAGATGCGACCGCGGGACGACGGCGCGACCGGGCGCCCTGCCGCCGCGGCGCAGGAGGCGGTCGGCGCCCACGGAGACGGCGGCGAACACCACCGCGGCGGTGAGCACGATGGTGCCGCCCGGAGGAAGGGCCCACACACGCGCGGCCCCGAGGCCGACGACGCACGACGCCACCCCGACCCCCATGGCCACCCCGACGGCGGCTCGGAACGACCCGGCGATCAGCTGGGCCGTGGCCACCGGGAGCACCATCAGGGCGGCCACCAGCAGCAGTCCCACGACGCGCATGGCGCCGACGATGGCGACGGCGGCCAGGGCGGCCAGCATCGTGTTCAGCCCTTCGACGGGCAGCCCGGCGACGCGCGCCGACTCCTCGTCCAGCACCACGGCGAACAGAGCGCGACCCAGCAGGGCCATGATGACGACGATGGCGGCGCCGAGGCCGACGACCGTCCAGGCGTCGGCCGGCGACACGGTCAGGATCGACCCGAAGAGGTAGCTCAGGACGCTGGCGTCCAGGCCTCCGGACGCCCCTACCAGCACGACGCCGGCGGCGATGCCCGAGTAGAAGAACAGGGCCAGCGCGAGGTCACCGCTCGCCCGCCCCCGGGACCGCAGCCGCTCGATGCCAACCGCCCCGGAGACGGCCACCACCAGGGCGGCGGCCACCGGCCACACCCCCAGCAGCAGCCCGGCCGCCACGCCGGCGAAAGCCAGGTGCCCGATGCCGTCGCCCATCAGCGACAGGCGCTTCTGGACGAGGAAGGCGCCGATCAACGGGGCCGACGCGCCGACGGCCAGCGCGGCCACCAGGGCCAGCTGCATGTACCCGCGGTCGAACGGATACGGCAGGGGCAGCATGCGGTCAGTGGCCGTTGTCCGGCTTGACCAGGCCCTCGAGCCACAGCGGCAGGTCGTCGTGGTGCACGCCGAGGCTCACGCCGGTGGCCACCAGGTCTGCCGGGGGACCGTCGAAGAAGATGTGGCCCCGGCGCATCACGATCACGCGGTCGAGGTCGTCGGCCACGGCGCCGAGCTCGTGCGACACCAGCAGCACGGCGGCCGCATGCTCGGCCACCAGATGGGTCAGCGAGTCGCGGAAGCGGTGCTGGGACTCGGCGTCGACGCCGGCCACAGGTTCGTCGAGCACCAGGAGCTCCGGCTGGGCGGCCAGTGCCTTCGCGATGAAGGCCCGCTGCTGCTGGCCTCCCGACAGCTCGCTCACCCGCCGGCGCCGGTGCTCGAGCAGCGCCACCGACGACATGGCGTGCTCGATCTCGGTGCGGTCGGCGGCGTCGAACCGCCGTCGCCAGCCGCTGCGGGCCAGGCGCCCGGCGCCGACCACCTCCTCCACTGTGGCCGGCAGCTCCTTGGCCAGTCCGGCCCTCTGGGGGACGTACCCGAGCCGCCACCGCTGGCGCAGGTGGGCCGGTTCGGCGCCGAAGAGGCGGACGACGCCGGAGGTGGGCTTCAGCAGGCCGAGGAGGCAGCGCAGGAGGGTCGACTTTCCCGAGCCGTTCGGCCCGACCAGTGCGACGAACTCGCCGGGCGCCACGGCCAGGCTGACGTCGTCGAGCACCGGGTCCTGCCCGTACGCGAACGAGACGTTCTCTGCTTCGAGGACGGGGGGCACAGGGCGCTCGCTCATGAGAATGCTTCCCATGACCCTAGGCGAGGGTGCCGATCCTGGCATCGGCGTCGAACGGGCCTGGCCGCCTTACGCCGGACGCGGGCCACGGTCGCTCACGTGCAGCCGAGGGCGGCCCGGAGGGTTGCCAGGTTCTGGCGCATGGCCTCGGCGTACCCGTGCGCGAGCCGGCCCTCCAGCGGATCGAGCACGGCGACCGCCACGCCCGCCTCCCGAGCCAGGGCCTCGGCCACCCGGGGCGACACCAGCCGTTCGGTGAAGACGGTCGTCACGCCCTTGTCGTGCACGAGATCGACGAGGCGGGCCAGCCGGGCAGGATCGGGCTCGGCCTCGGGGGAGATCCCGGTGATCGCCTCCTGGACGAGGCCGTACCGCCCGGCCAGGTAGGCGAAGGCGGCGTGGGCCGTGACGATCTCGCGGCGTTGGCAGTCGGCCAGTCCCGCCTTCATCTCCCGGTCGAGGGCGCCGACCTCCTCCCGCACGGCGGCCCCCCGCCGCCGGTACCCGGGCGCCCCCGTGGCGTCGGCGGCCACGAGCGTGCGCTCCACCGTCGACGCGGCGACGGCGTAGCGCTGCGGGTCGAGCCAGATGTGCGGGTCCTTGCGGTTGTCGGCCGGGAGGAGGTCGACGGCTCGACCGGCTCGGTGAGACGCCTCCTCCAGCCCGGGCTGGAACCCGCCACCGAAGAAGAACATCACGTCGGCGTCGTCGATGGCGTCGATGTCGTCGGACGACACCTCGAGGTCGTGCGGCTCGGCGCCCGGAGGGGTGAGGTCCGTGACGGTGACCCGGTCGCCCCCGATCGTGGCGGCCAGTTCGGCCAGCCGGGCGAAGCTGGCCACCACCCGGAGTCGCCCGTCGTCTGCGCCGCCGCTCGTCCGGCTGCAGCCGGCGGTGGCGACGAGGAGGACCGCGGCGGCGAGCGCGGCGGCGCGGCGGTTCATGTGCGCCACCCTAACTGAGAATGACCCTCATTCTCAATCGCAACGGGCGCACAGCCCGACCAGGTCGAGACGGTGCGTGTGCGGGCGGAACCCGGTGGCGGCGGCCGCCTGGGCCACTGCTCGCGCAACCGTCTGCTCGAGGCGCAGGGATGCGGGCACGTCCTCCACTGTCCCGCAGCTCGTGCACACGAGATGATGGTGGTGCTCGGTGAGCGCCTCGGCCAGCTCGTGGCGCGCCAGGCCGTCGGGGCCGAGCATGCGGTGCACGACGCCGGCCTCCTCCAGCACGGTCAACGACCGGTACACCGAGCTCTGGGCCAACGACGGTCCGGCGTCGAGCAGCTCGGGGATGGAGACGGGCCGGCCGGCGCGGACCAGCACGTCGACCACGGCGCGTCGCACCGGCGTGTACCGCTGGGAGACGGCCCGGAGCCGCTCGGCCACCGCGGCGTGGAGCTCGGCATCCTGCACACAGCGAGCGTACCCAGCCCTCGATCGGTTCCGGGAGCTCCGGCCCCCGTGCACGCCACGCGGCCGGATCCGCAGCGTCGTCCGTCGCCCCCGACGGACCGCCGTCCTCAGGCCCGGGCCGGCGCGGGCACCACCTGCTGGCCGCGCAGGTACGGCGCCAGCACGTCGGGCAGGCGCACGGATCCGTCCGGCTGCCGGTTGCACTCCACCAGCGCCGCCCAGACGCGTGGGACGGCCAGGGCCGACCCGTTGAGGGTGTGGACGAAGGCGACGCCCTTCCCGCCGGCGGGTCGGTACCGGATGTTGGCTCGACGGGCCTGGTAGTCGCTGAACCAGGAGACCGACGACACCTCGAGCCACTGGTCGACGCCCGGCGCGTACACCTCCACATCGAAGGCGCGGGCGTGCGACTGGCCGAGGTCGCCGGTACAGATCTCCACCACCCGGTACCCGAGCCCGAGCTCGCGCAGCACGCCTTCGGCCCGGCGCAGGAGATCGGCGTGCACCTCCGCCGCCTGCTCGGGCGTGGCGTAGGCGAGGATCTCCACCTTGTCGAACTCGTGCACCCGCAGCAGGCCGCGCGTGTCACGGCCGGCCGACCCGGCCTCCCGCCGGTAGCACGAGGTGTGGGCCATGAGCCGCACGGGGAGGTCGGCCTCGTCGAGGATCTCGTCCCGGCCGAGCGACGTGAGGGGCACCTCCGCGGTGGGAATGGCCCAGAGGTCGTCGCGCTCGATGTGGTAGGCGTCGTCGGCGAACTTGGGCAGCTGGCCGGTGGCCGTGAGCGTGTCCGTGCGCACCAGGGTCGGGGGCCGGATCTCCTCGAACGCGTCGGCATTGCGGTCGAGCGCCAGCTGGCACAGCGCCCGCACGAGGGTGGCCCCCATGCCGCGGTAGGCGACGAACATCGACCCCGAGATCTTGGCGCCCCGCTCGAGATCGAGGATGCCGAGCTCGGCGCCGATCTCCCAGTGCGGCAAGCGCTGGTGGTCCGCGAAGGCGCCGGGGTCGTGGCCCTCGACGCGCAGCACGGGATTGTCCTCGGCGGAGGCGCCGTCGGGTGCATCGGCCGACGGAAGGTTGGGGATGCGGAGGAGGAGGTCCTGGAGGCGGCCGTCGACCTCGACCGTCTCGCTGTCGATCGACCGCTCCTCGTCGCCCAAGGCGCGGCTCTCCGCCGCCAGTGCGTCGGCCACGGCCTGGTCGCCGTCGCGCCGGGCCCTGCCGACCTGCTGGGAGATGGCCTTCACCTTGGCGCGGATGACGTCGCGGCGACCGGCCAGCTCGCGGCGGCGGACGTCGAGCTCGGCCGCCCGCTCGACGTCGGCGCCGTCGACCCCCTTGCGGGCCAGCGCCTCCTTCACCGCGTCCAGGTCGGTGCGCAGGAGGCGAACGTCGATCATGAGGGGGGAACGGTAGCGTGCGCCGCCATGGCGGCCGTCGAGATCTCCGACCTCGTCGTCCGCTACGGCAGCCTGACGGCGGTCGCCGGCGTGTCGTTCGAGGCCTCTGTCGGTGAGGTGGTGGCCCTCCTCGGCCCCAACGGTGCAGGCAAGACGACCACGATCGAGACGCTGGAGGGATACCGCCGGCCGACGTCCGGAGCCGTCCGGGTTCTCGGTCTCGACCCGGTGGCGGCCCGCACCGACGTGATGCCGCACATCGGGGTGATGCTCCAGCGCGGCGGGGTCTACCCGTCCATGACGGCGCTCGACGCCGTCCGCCTCTTCGCCTCGTACTACGACGGCGCCGAGGATCCCGCGGCCCTGCTCGACCGTGTGGGCCTCACCGCAGTCGCCCACACTCGGTGGCGGAAGCTGTCGGGTGGGGAGCAGCAGCGCCTGTCGCTGGCGCTTGCGCTGGTGGGCCGGCCGGCGGTGGCGTTCCTCGACGAGCCCACCGCCGGGGTCGACCCCGCCGGGCGCCTCGCCATACGGTCGGTGATCGGCGACCTGCGGGATCGGGGGACATGCGTCCTGCTCGCCACCCACGAGCTCGACGAGGCCGAGCACGTGGCCGACCGCGTGGTGATCGTCGACCACGGCCGCGTGGTGACATCGGGCACGACGGCCGAGCTGCGGGCCGGCGGCGACACCCACCGCATCCGCTTCTCGGCGCCTGCCGGGCTCGACACGGAAGCGCTCGGTGCGGCGGTCGGCGCGAGCGTGGCCGAGCGGGCGGCGGGCGAGTACGAGGCCGACACGGAGCCCACACCGGCCACCGTGGCCCGCCTCACCGCCTGGCTGGCCGAGCACAACTTGGCCCTGGCCGACCTGCGCACGGGCCGCCAGACGCTGGAGGAGGCCTTCCTCCGCCTCACCGGTCCCGGCGCGCCCGCCCCGCGGCCGGCGGGGGAACCCGGCGCCGCCCACGAGGGCATGGCTGCCGGTCACGCCGCCGAGCAGCGCGGAGCCGGCGCAGCGTCGGGCGAAGCAGGCCCGACCGTGGAAACGCCGCCCACTCCGGTCGCAGACCGCAGGATCGCCCGGCTGGTGGCCCAGACGAGGGCAGAGATCACCATGACGCTCCGCAGGGGTGAGTCGGTGCTCCTCGCGCTCGGCATCCCCGTGCTGCTGCTGGTCTTCTTCTCCCTCGTCGACGTGCTGCCGACGGGCACCGACGAGCCCGTGGACTTCCTGGCACCCGGGATCCTCGCCCTGGCCGTCATGTCGACGGCGATGGTGGGACTGGCCATCGCCACCGGGTTCGAGCGCGAATACGTCGTGCTCAAGCGGCTGGGGACGACGCCCCTCAGACGGGGTGAGCTGCTGGCGGCCAAGACGGCCGGCGTGCTGGCCGTGCTGGCCGTGCAGGTGGCCGTGCTCGTCCCAGTGGCCCTGGCCCTCGGGTGGCGGCCGGGGGGCGGCGCCGTGCTCGCCGTCACGGCCGTGCTGCTCGCCTGTGTGGGCTTCGCCGGCCTCGGCCTCACCATGGCCGGCGCCCTGCCCGCCATGACCACCCTCGCCGCCGCCAACGGCCTGTACCTGGTGCTCCTGCTGCTCGGCGGCATGGTGGTCCCGTTGGGGAAGCTGCCGGGTGGGCTGCGGGTGGTGGCCCGTGCGCTTCCGGCGGCCGCGTTGTCCGAGGCGCTGCACGGCGCGCTGGCCGACGGCGCATCGGTTCCGAACCGGTCATGGCTCGTGCTGGCGGCGTGGGCGGTCGTCGCCCCGATCCTCGCCGCCCTCACGTTCCGCTGGGAGTAGCGGGCGGGCGCACGGCCCGGCCTCAGGGGTGGCGGAGCCGGCCGCCGGCGACGGGGTGCAGCGCGGCGTGGTCGTCGAAGGCGGCGACCCTGCGCAGTCCCCGGGCACCGGTGAGGGCGAACACCACGGCGAACAGCGCAGCGCCGACGAGCACGATGGTGGGACCCGACTGCACGTCGAGGTGGTAGCTGAGGTTCATGCCGACGAAGCCGCACAGCGCTCCGATGAGCGTCGCCAGCACCAGCATGCGGCCGAACGAGTTGGTGAGCATGCGGGCCACCGTGGCCGGGATGACCAAGGTGGCGGCGATGAGGGTGACGCCGAGCACCTGCATGGTGGCGACGATCGACAGGGCGAGCACCAGCATCAGCAGCGCGTCGATCCGGGCCGTCGCGACACCCGACACCTCGGCGACCTCGGGGTCGAAGGTGGCGAACAGCAGGGGTCGGTAGGCGAGGAAGACGGCGGTCCCGGCGAAGACGGCGACGGCCACGACCGCCCATACGTCCGACGTGGAGACGCCGAGGACCGACCCGAACAGGGCGGCGTCGAAGCTGCGGCCCGCCCGCCCGAAGACGGCGAACAGGGCCAGACCGAGCGCGAACGAGGCCGTCGTGATCACGCCGATGGCGGCATCCGCCCCGATCACCCGCCGCCTGGTGACGCCGTTCACCATCAGCGCCGACGCCACACCCCACGCCCCTGCCCCGAGGAGGAAGTTGACGCCGAGGAGGGCGCTGGCCGCGAAGCCCCCGAAGATGGCGTGGGACAGGCCGTGGCCGATGTAGCTCATTCCCTTGAGGACCACGTAGACGCCGATGAGCCCGCACAGGGCCCCGGCGACGGTGGCCACCACCAGTCCGTTGCGGAAGAACCCGAACTCGAAGGGACGCAGCAGCTCGCTCATGTGCACCTCTCCGTGCCGGTCACGATCCCGACGCCCGCCGCATGCGCATGACCCCGGGCCGCTGGTACTGGTCGACGACGATGGGCATGCCTCCGTGCTCCAGCACGTCCATGGTCGACCCGTAGGTTCGTTCGAGCACCGCCGGCGTGAGCACGTCGCGCGGCGCCCCCGACCCGAGGACCTCGCGGTTGAGGCACACCAGGTGGGGCAGGTGGGCGGCGATGCCGTTCAGGTCGTGGGTGGTGAGCACGATGGCCAGACCGTCGCCGTTCAGCTCGTCCAGCAGGTGGAGCACCTCGTGCCGCGTCCGCACGTCGACACCCGACGTCGGCTCGTCGAGCAGCAGGAGCTGGGGCCGGCCGAGGAGGGCGCGGGCGATGAACATGCGCTGCTGCTGCCCGCCCGAGAGCTCCCGGATGTGGCGGCCGGCCAGCTCGCCCATCTCCAGCCGCTCGAGGACGGCACCGACCTCGGCCCGCTCCGCCCGGCTCGGCCAGGGCAGACGGCGGCCCGTCGTGCGCGCCATCAGCACGCACTCCTCCACGGTCACGGGAAAGCTCCAGTTCACCGTCTCGACCTGCGGGACGTAGGCGATCCGGACACCACGGCGGCGCTCGACCGAGCCCGCCACCGGGCGGATCGTCCCGGTGATGACGCGCAGCAGCGTGGTCTTGCCGCTCCCGGACGGCCCGACCACGCCGGTGAACTGCCCGGGGGCGACGACGAGGTCGACGTCGACGAGGGCGGCGCCATGGCCGGAGGGATACGCGCAGGTGACGGCGCGCAACTCGGCCAGCGGGCCCGCGGCAGCGGCGAGGGGCGGGCGGGGGCTGCTCATTGCGGGTACGCCGCCGTGTCAGGGACGCCGGTGTCGAGGGCGACGGCCTCGAGGGCGGAGGCGTCCCCGCCGAGGGCCTTGGTCATGGTGATGGAGTCGAAGCGCACCAGCCCGAGCCACGAGTGCCCCCGGGTGCCCGGCCGGCCGGGCAGATCGTCGTCGCGCAGGTCGGCGACATATGCGGCGCCCGTCTCCCGGGCGATCTGTTCGAGCACCGGGCTCGGGAAGACCTCGCTGCCGAAGATGGCGGGCACGCCCTCGGCTCGTACCTGGTCGATCAGACCGGCCACCTCCCTCGGCGTGGGATCCTCGAAGTCGGACACCTGGATGGCACCCACGACCCGCCACCCGTAGTCGGCGGCGAAGTAGGCGTAGGCATCGTGGTAGGTGAGCAGCGTGCGCCGGCCGTCGGGGATCGTGGCGAACGCCTGGCGCATGGCCCGGTCGAGCTGGGCCACGGTGGCCGAGAAGGTCTCGTAGTTGGCCTGGTAGTAGGCCGCGTTGCGGACGTCCCGGCGGACGAGGGTGTCGCGGACGGTGCGGGCATAGCTGTCCGCGTACTTTGGATCCGTCCACAGGTGGGGATTGGGCTTCCCCCGGCTCATCGGGAACGAGGAGTCGAAGATGTAGTCGCCGGGCCGGATCGCCTTGGTGCCGAGCTCGACGATCTCGGCCCCGCCCTTCTTGTCGGCCCGGGCCAGGTCGGTGGTGGGTTCCTCGAGACCGAGCCCGTTGACGAACACCACGTCCACCGTGGCGAGCAGCTCGGCCACGCTCGGCTTGGGCTCGAAGGTGTGGGAGTTCGTGCCCTCGGGCACCACGCCGGTGATGTCGACCCTGTCCCCGCCGACGGCCGCCACGATGCTCGTGATGGGCGCGACGGTCGTGGCGACCCGCACCTTGCCGCCGGCGGCGCCGCTCGCCGCCGGCGAGCGGCCGCACCCAGCGCAGACGACGGCGGCGCAGGCCAGCGCGGCGACCATCCGCCACGCGCCGCAGCCACGAATCCGTACCGGCACGACATCGACCCTACAGGCGACCAGCTCTCTAGTGCGTCCAGGTCGCAACACGTGGCGTCGGTACCATGCAACGGTGACGGGTGGCCTGGACAACCTGCTCGGAGTGCTGCGGGACAACAGGGTCCGCATCACGGTGGCGCGACGGGCGATCCTCGAGTCGCTCGTCGAGCTGGGACCGCACGTCACCGCCGAGGAGCTGGCCGGCCACGTGCAGGCGAGGTACCCCGAGGTTCACGAGTCGACGGTGTACCGGACCCTCGACCGGCTGAGTGCGCTGGGCGTGGTGGAGCATGTCCACCTCGGACACGGCCGGGCCGTGTTCCACGTCCCCGACGGCGGCCATCAACACCTCCACTGCGACGCATGCGGTGTGGTGGTCGAGGCGCCCGACGAGCTGTTCGCCGACCTCGTGCGCACCGTCCAGGAGCGGTACGGCTTCGAGCTCGACCTCGACCACTTCGCCCTGGGCGGTCGCTGTGGCCAGTGCCGCGACGCAGGGCGGGCACGCCGGCGGCGCCGGTCCGGCCGAGGTTCGGCCTCGGCCGCCCCGTAGCCGACCGGCCAGGAGCGGGGCTGTCTACCAGCCCTCGGTGCCCGCCTCGCCCTTGAACGGACCGACGACCGTCGAGGTGATCCACCCCCCGTAGAACCCGCCCGGCTGCGGCTGCACCGGTTCGAGGCCCACGACGCACAGCTCGACGCGGGCCGGGTAGAAGGCCACGTACCCGGCCAGCTCCTCGTAGCCGGGCGACGGCTCCAGATACGTCCAGGCCGCGTCGGACGACGTCTGCTTCTTGTGGTGGACGTCGAGGTAGGTGGCGGTGCCCTTGTACTCGCACCACGACGTGCGCCCGCTCGGCTCGAGACAGCCGGGCAGCACGTTGCCGGGCGGCAGGTAGTACACCGGCGGGTGACTGGTCTCGAGCACCCGGTAGGACGAGATCGTGACGGCGATCGTCTCCCCGGCGAACACCACCTCCACCTGCTCGCTGCGGTGCTCGACGCGAGGCGGGCGGGGGTAGTCCCAGACCGACTCCTGACCGGGACCGGGGGGAATGGGCTGCGGACGCGGCGTCATCGCCGGTCGAGCCTACGGGTGCCGGCGCCGCTGTGGGCAGCAGGGACGGCTCCCGAGCACGGCGCCGGCCACGGCACCGAAGGCCACGTGGTCGGCCCACTGCGGCGCCTGCGGCAGGGCACGGATCGCCGGGTAGCGGCGGGCCACGACACCGAGGTCGACGGCGGCGATGGCCACGCCGGCCAACGCCCCCCAGGCGGCACCGCCCACGGCGGAGTGGCGCGGCAGGACGGCGGCCAGCACCGCGGTCCACACGGCGCTGACGGCGGCGTGGGCGGCCAGGCCCGGCGCCAGCCCACCGTGGCGACGGGATCCGGGAACCAGCGTGCCGGCCCCGCGGGCCGCCTCCAGCGGGTCCCTGCCGGCGAGCACCGCCCACGTGGTCGAGGGGATGCCGCTCAGCACGCCGGCGGCCACGCCTGCCCGCACCACGCACGACGGCCGGTGGCGCACGGGCGGACCGTACCGCGGCCGGCGTCGCACCCTCCGGCGGTCGCTCCTTTTGCGCACCTGGGGCGCGCCGTCAGCCCAGGTTGCGCCGCAGCCCGCCGGCGACGTCCGCCCAACCGAGCCGGCGCAGGAACGAGGCCAGCTCGCCGCCCGCACCTCCGGGGCCGTGGTCCGGGAAGCTGACGGACCCGCAGCCGCGATCGGCGGCGGCCGACGCCCATGCGGCGACCAACGCGGCACCGATCCCCTGGCCACGCTCGTCGCGGTGCACGAGGAGCCAGGCGAGGACGGCCTCCCCGCCGGCATCGTCGCCGGACGGCGTCCGTGCGCCGCCGTTGAGCCCCGTGGCCCCGGCCGCCGTTCCCACCACCAGGCCGTCGCGGCGGGCGGTGACGGCCAACGGCCGGCCCGGACCGGCGGCGAGGGCGAGAGCCTCGGGATCGAGACGATCGGTGATGGCGAGCTCCAGGGGCAGGCCGCCCCGGCCGACGACGGCCGGAGGCACGAACGGCGCGTCGGCGATCACCGTCCAGACCCGGCCCGGCCCTTCCTGGAGAAGATGCAGGCGGTCCAACACCACCTCGACCTGGTAGCCCGCCAGCGCCGTCACCGCAGCCTCGATCCTCGCCGGCTCGGCCCCGTCGGCGAGGGTCACGTGCGGCACCCAGGGCCAGGTGAGGGGCCGGGCCAGTGGCTCCACGAACACGGCGTCCCGGACGGCGCGAAGCGCCTCGGCGCCCTCACCGCCGACTCGCAGGAGGACCACCGGGTTGACCGGGAGGAACGTGTCGACCGGACCGAGGGTGAGGCGCAGCGGCCGGGACCCGGCCGCTGCCGACCGCAGCGCGACGAGGGCGTCGGCCAGGCGGTCGTCACGCACGTTCACCGGCGGCACCAGCGTGACGTGCGGCGGAATGCGCCCGAGGCCGCCGTCGCCCAGGGCGCGTCGGATCCCGTCGACCTCGGCGGCCAGCGGTGGCGGGACCAGCAGGGCGACGCCGAGGCGGGCCTTGGGCACCGGCCGACGATGGCACAGAAGGTTCGCTCGGCGCCGGGACCGGGCACATATGGACCCATGGAACGAGAGACTTCGAAGCACGGGCCTCGCGTCGACGAGGCCATGGCTCAGGACGTGGCATCGCTGACCCACGGCTCCGCTGCCACCGAGTCGAGGGCCATGGAGTCGAGGCTGCAGGAGGACCCGGACATCGGCCCGGGGTGGCGCCCTCAGCTGAACGAGGCGGTGGGCTTCGGCATCAGCGAGACGGAGGCGACCCGCCGCGCCGACCTCGCCCGCCACCTGGCCTCGGTCGCCTTCCCGGCCCGGCGCAACCAGCTGGTGTTCGCCGCCGAGGAGGAGATGGCGTCGTCCGACCTGATCGACGAGCTCCGTCGCCTGCCTCCGGAGGAGGAGTTCGTCAACGTGCAGGCCGTGTGGTCCGCCCTGGGCGGGGCGACGGAGGGCAGCCACACCTGAGCCGAGGCGGGTGCGGGCCCCACGAGGGGGCGCCCTGCATGCGTCAGCCCGGCTGGGCCTCGTCGGATCGGGCCAGCGACATGGCGGCCAGCACGAGCAGCGACGAGGGCACCTGCTCGATCTCGCCCGGGAGCCACGTGGAGCCCGCCGAGGCGGCGAGCGACTCGACGAGAGCCTGCCGGCCGATTCGCCGGCGACGCAGCTCGGACGCCAGTGCGCCGGAGTCGATGACCATGCGTTGACCTCCCCGTCTACCCTCCCGCTCGCCGGCTGTGGATGACAAGAGGCAAAGGGTGTGGACAGGCGGGGCCGCAATGTGGAAAGGAGTCGCGGCGGCCTGCGACCCGGCCGTCGATAGGCTCGCATCGTGGAGGACCGCGAGGTGCTGGACGCCTTCGTCGGCGGCGGTGTCGTGCATGCCTTCGGGTCGACCCTGCACGTCGAGGGGGACACGCTGGCGTACGACGGATGGTGGAAGGCGGCGTTCCGGATCACCCGCAACACCTTCGCCGTGCGCGACGAACCGCCCTCCGAGCGGTCGACGCTGATGAGCGAGCTGGCCGAGTGCCTTCGCGAGCACGGCCTGCACCCCGTGGGCGCCGATCCCGCGCTGCTGGTCGCCATCACCTACACGGTCCTCGACCTCGGGGTGTCGGACTGGACGGTGTGGTCCACCAACCAGCGCAGCGCCGAAGCCGACCTGGCGGCGCGCGCCGGCGTGGACACCTTCTTCGACGACGCGCCGGCCGTGGGGCCGCCCACCACGCCCCGGGTCCACGAGGCGCAGCGGGCCGGGGCGCGGCGCACGGCCGGGCTGGCCCCGCTGGTGATCGTCACCATCGGCATCGACAAGGCGGCGGTGGACGCCATGGCGGCCGACCTCGGGACGTGCCGGATCGAGGCCCGCGCCGCGGGCGACATCGACCCCGCGGCGTGCATGGCGCTGCTCCCCGACCTCGTCTTCGTGGACGCCACGACCGCCGCCGGCATGATGTTCGTGCTCGGCGTACGGGCCACCGCCGCCGGCGAATCGCTCCCGATGGTGGCCGTGGCCCCGGGCGGGACGTGGACACCGGCCGACGTCAACGTCAGCCCGGCGGAGTCCCCGGCGGAATGGACCTCCCACATCCGGGCCCTCCTCCCCTGACCACGGCGCCGGTCGAGAGGGTCCAGGGTCTAGCGGTGGCCGGCGAGCTCCAGGCGCACGTGGGCCCGGCGGAGCTGGGCCTCGGCCTCGGCGTCGTCACCCTCGCGGATGCGGCGCTCGGCGTCCTCCTGGGAACGGCGGGCCCGCTCGGCGTCGATCTGGTCGGGCAGCTCGGCCACGTCCGACAGGACGATGACCCGGTTGTCCTTCACCTCCACGAACCCCTCGTGCACCGCCGCCTTCACGACCTCGCCGCCGCCCTCGGGGTGGATGCGGACGACGCCGATGCCGAGCGTGCCGAGGAAGGGCGCGTGGCCGGTGAGGAAGGCGATCTCGCCGCCGGCCGTACGGCACACGACCATCTCGGCCTCGCCCGAGTAGAGGATGCGCTCGGGGGACACCAGCTCGACCTGCAGCGTCATGTCGACCTCATTGGTTCGCTCCGCTCCTAGGAGCTGATCTCCTTGGCCTTGGCCCGGACGGAGTCGGCGTCGCCGACGTTGAGGAAGGCCTGCTCGGGCAGGTCGTCGAGCTCGCCGTCGACCAGGGCCTCGAAGCTGTTCACCGTCTCGTCGACCGGCACGTAGATGCCCTCCAGGCCGGTGAAGACCTGGCCCACGAAGAACGGCTGCGAGAGGAACCGCTGGATGCGGCGGGCACGGGAGACGATGACCTTGTCCTCCTCGGCCAGCTCGTCGAGCCCGAGGATGGCGATGATGTCCTGGAGCTCCTTGTACCGCTGGAGGGTCTTCTTGACTCTTTGGGCGACCTCGTAGTGGCGCTGACCCACGACCTCGGGGGTGAGGATGGTGGAGCTGGACGAGAGCGGGTCCACCGCCGGGTAGATGCCCTGGGCGGCGATGTCGCGCGAGAGCTCGGTGGTGGCGTCGAGGTGGGTGAAGGTCGTGAACGGCGCCGGGTCAGTGTAGTCGTCGGCGGGCACGTACACGGCCTGCAGCGACGTGATGGACCGGCCTCGGGTCGAGGTGATGCGCTCCTGCAGCTCGCCCATCTCGTCGGCCAGTGTGGGCTGGTACCCCACGGCCGAGGGCATGCGGCCGAGCAGGGTGGAGACCTCGGAACCGGCCTGCACGAAGCGGAAGATGTTGTCCACGAACAGCAGCACGTCCTGCTGGCGGACGTCGCGGAAGTACTCGGCCATGGTGAGGGCGGACAGGGCCACCCGCAGGCGCACGCCCGGCGGCTCGTCCATCTGGCCGTACACCAGGGCGGCCTTCTCCATGACGCCCGACTCCTGCATCTCCAGCCACAGGTCGGTGCCCTCACGGGTGCGCTCGCCCACGCCGGCGAACACGGAGACGCCGCCGTGCTGCTTGGCCACCCGGCTGATCATCTCCAGGATGACCACGGTCTTGCCCACCCCGGCTCCGCCGAACAGGCCGATCTTGCCACCCTGGGCGTAGGGCTCCAGGAGGTCGACGACCTTGATGCCCGTCTCGAACATCTGCGACTTCGGCTCCAAGTCGGCGAAGAGCGGGGCGTGTCGGTGGATCTCCCAGTGATCCTCGATCTCGCCGATGTCGCCCTTGTCGAGCTGCTCGCCGATCACGTTGAAGACGTGCCCGAGCACGCCGGGGCCGACCGGCACCGAGATGCCCCGGCCGGTGTTGTGGACCTTGGCACCCCGCTTCAGGCCGTCGGTGGGCTTGAGGCAGATGGCCCGCACGCGTGAGTCACCGATCTGCTGGGCGACCTCGGCCGTGACCTTGGTGGTGTCTCCCTCGAGCGTGATGTCCATCTCGACGGCGGTGTTGATCTCCGGGAGCTCCCCGGGCGGGAACTCCACGTCGACCACGGGGCCGGCCACGGCCACGATGCGGCCGTCGGCGTGCTTGGTCTCGGTGGTCTCGGCGGACTCGGTGACGGTCATTGCCCACTGGCTCCTGACATGCGGTACGGGTCGATCTTGTCGGGAAGGACGTCCTGATGGACGAGGGTGTCGGGCAGGTAGTCCGCTCCCCCGCCCTTCGACTGGCGCAGCGCCTCGGCCCCGCCGACGATCTCCATGATTTCGGTGGTGATCGAGTCCTGCCGAGCGCGGTTCATGACGCGGGCCAGCTTGACGATGAGCTCCTCGGCGTTCTCGGTGGCCGACTTCATGGCCCGCTGGCGGGCGGCGTGCTCGGACGCGGCGGCGTCGAGCATGGCCGCGAACAGGCGGGCCTCCACGTACCGGGGGAGCAGCTCGGCCAGGATCTCGCCGGGCTCGGGCTCGAACTCGTAGGCGGCCTCGGGGCCGTCGCCGGCGACGTCGGTGATGGCCTCGGCGTCGAGCGGCATGAACTGGGTGACGACGACGCGCTGCGATGTGGCCGACAGGAACTGGGTGTACACGAGCTTGACGAGCTGCACGTCCCCGTCGAGGAAGGGCGTGGTGATCGCCTCGGCGACCTGGCGGGCGTCCTCGTAGCGGGGCTGCTCGCTCATGCCGGAGAAGGAGGCGGCGATGTCGTAGCCCCGGAAGCGGAAGTACGACTCCGACTTCCGGCCCAGGCAGATGAGCGCGTAGCCGCGGCCCTTCTGCTGCTCGCTCCGCAGGTCCCGCTCGGCGGCCCGGATGACGTTGGAGTTGTAGGCGCCTGCCAGACCGCGATCGGCGGTGACCACCACGTAGGCGACGGTGGACACGTCCTCGTTTCGGGCCAGCAGGGGGTGGCTCAGGTCAGCCCCGCCGGCCGCCAGGCTGCGGATGACCTCGGTGATCTGCTCGCTGTACGGGCGGGCGGCCGCCACCCGCTGCTGGGCCTTGACGATGCGCGAGGCGGCGATGAGCTCCATCGCCTTGGTGATCTTCTTGGTCGACTGGACGCTCTTGATCCGCTGCCGGAGGATCCGCTCCTTGCCGCCCGCCATCTACCGCTCCCCGTCGACTTCGGACGTTCCCGAGTGAATAACTCGCCAAATTGGCGAGTTATTCACTCGAAAAAGGGTGGGGGCGACGGGCGGCACGGTCAGGCCGCGTCCTTGTCCGTGTCCTTTTCGGCGTCCTTGTCGGCGTCCTTGTCGGCATGCTCGTCCTGGAAGCCGTCGGCGAACCCCTGGACGGCGCCCTTGAGGGCGTCGCCCTCGGGGAGCTTGCCGCTCGACTTGATGGCCTCGAGCAGGTCGGCGTGGCGGGTGCGCATGTACTCGAGCAGCTCGGACTCGAACTTGCGCACCGACTCCACGGACACCTTGTCGAGGAAACCGGCCGTGCCCGCGTAGATCGAGACGACCTGCTCCTCCACCGGGGCGGGCGAGTTCAGGTTCTGCTTGAGCAGCTCGGTGAGGCGGTAGCCCCGGTCGAGGTAGCCCTGCGACGTCTTGTCGAGCTCGGAGCCGAAGGTGGCGAACGCCTCCAGCTCACGGAACTGGGCCAGGTCGATCTTCATGGTGCCGGCCACCGACTTCATGGCCTTGATCTGGGCGGCCCCGCCCACCCGCGACACCGAGATGCCCACGTTGATCGCCGGACGGACGCCGGCGTTGAACAGGTCGCTCTCGAGGTAGATCTGCCCGTCGGTGATGGAGATCACGTTGGTGGGGATGTAGGCGGACACGTCGCCCGCCTTGGTCTCGATCACCGGGAGGGCGGTGAGCGAGCCGGCGCCGCGGTCGTCGCTCAGCTTGGCGGCCCGCTCCAGCAGGCGGCTGTGGAGGTAGAAGACGTCGCCCGGGTACGCCTCGCGCCCGGGCGGCCGGCGCAGGAGCAGCGCCACCTGGCGGTAGGCCTCGGCCTGCTTCGACAGGTCGTCGTAGACGATGAGGGCATGCTCCCCGTTCTCCATCCAGTGCTGGCCGATGGCGCAACCCGCGTAGGGGGCGAGGTACTTGAACGGGGCGGCGTCGTCGGCGGGCGCGTTGACCACCACCGTGTACTCCATGGCGCCGAACTTCTCGAGGGTGGCCACCGTCTGGGCGACGGTGGAGCCCTTCTGGCCGATGGCGACGTAGATGCACTTCACCCCGAGCCCGCGCTGGTTCAGGATCGTGTCGACGGCGACGGTGGTCTTCCCGGTCTTGCGGTCGCCGATGATCAGCTCACGCTGGCCGCGGCCGATCGGCACCATGGCGTCGATCGCCTTGATGCCCGTCTGCAACGGCTCGTGCACCGGCTTGCGCCCGGTGATCCCGGGAGCCTGGACCTCCAGGCGGCGGGTGACGTCCGAGTTGATGGCCCCCTTGCCGTCAATCGGCTGGCCGAGGGCGTCGACCACCCGCCCGACGAGGGCGTCGCCCACGGGGACCGACAGGATGCGGCCGGTGGCCCGCACCGCCTGCCCCTCCTGGATGTGGGTGACCTCGCCCAGGATCACGGCGCCGATCGACTCCTCGTCGAGGTTGAGGGCGAGGCCGACGATGCCGCCCTCGAACTCGAGCAGCTCGTTCACGGCTGCGTCGGGGAGGCCGGACACGCGTGCGATGCCGTCGCCGACCTCCACGATGCGCCCGACCTGGGCCGACGACATCGACGGCGTGAAGCCCTCCAGCCGCTTGCGCAGGGCGGCGGTGATGTCGTCGGGGTTGATGCTGAAGCCGTTGTCCTCGTCCACAGTGGTCATTGCTAGATCGCTTCCTTCAGTTGATCGAGGCGGTGGCGGATGGAGCCGTCGAGCACCGTGTCGCCGATGCGGGCGACCACGCCGCCCAGCACGCTGGGATCGACGATCGCCTTGACGGTCACCGACTTGCCGGTGGCGGTGGACAGCGCGGCACTCAGGCGCTCGACGGTGTTGGCGTCGAGGGGGATGGCGGCGCGGACCTCGGCCACCACCTGCTGGCGGTCGGAGGCGGCGTGCTCGACCAGCTTGTCGATGATCGCCGGAAGGTCGCGGCTGCGCCCGGCGGCCACCACGAACGACACGAGTGCGGTGGTGATGGGCGCCGCCCGCCCACCCAGGAGGTCCTCGACGATGCCGAGGCGGCGCTCCACGGGGATCACGGAATCGGTGAGGGTCGACCGCAGCTGCTCGTTGGCCTCGAAGGTGCGGGCGACCTTGAACAGCTCGTCCTCCACCGTCTCGAGCGCGCCCTCGGCGCGCGCCACCTCGAAGAGGGCGGTGGCGTAGGCGTCGACCCGGTCCGTCATTTGGCGGCCGCGCCGTTCCCCACGGACGAGATGTAGCGCTCGATCAGGCGCATGTTGGTGTCGCGGTCGAGATTCGCCTCGACGACCTTCTCGGCCAGCTCGATGGCGAGGGCGCCGACGTTGGTGCGCAAGTCGGCGGTGGCCCGCTCCTGGGCGGCGGTGATGTCGTCACGGGCCCGCTGCCGCAGGTCGGCGACCTCCGACTCGGCCCGCTGCATCAGGTCGCGCCGAAGCTGGTCGGCCGTCTGGCGGGCTTCCTCGATGATGCGATTCGACTCGTTGCGGGCGTCGGCCAGCTGGCGCTGGTAGTCGGCGAGCACCGACTCCGCCTCCGTCTTGACCCGGTCGGCCGCATCGAGGTTCTCGCGGATCTTGTTGGCCCTGGCGTCCATGGACTTCTTGAGCGCCGGGTAGGCGAACTTCATCATGGCGAACAGCAGGACGACGAACGAGATGGAGCCCCAGACGAGCTCGGACGCCTCGGGGATGATCGGGCTGGGCGACTCGTGGCAGTCGTCGACCTTGCCTCCGTCCTCCAGGATGTCGATGCACTCCTGCGCATCGTGGGTGATCTCCTTCGTGTCGCCCCCGCTCTCCTGGGCGTGCGCAACCCCGCTGAGCCCGGCGAACGTGAGCCAGCCGATGAGTGCGGCCGCTGCCGCCACCCGTGCGATGCCCCGACGCGGGGCCGTGCCCTCCATCAGCCCGAGATGATGAAGGCGAGGACGAACCCGAACAGGGCGAGCGCCTCGGTGAAGGCGATGCCCAGGAACATGGTGGTGCGCACCATGCCGGCCGACTCCGGCTGGCGGGCCATGGCCGTGATGGCGTTGCCCACCACGATGCCGATGCCGATGCCGGGGCCGATGGCGGCCCCGCCGTAGACGATGCCTCGGCCGATGGCGGTGAGGCCGGCGGTCGGGTCGGCACCCCCCGCCTCCTGGGCCAGCATGAACACGTCCAACACGGTGTCTCCTTAGTGCTCGGGATGCATGGCGCCACCGATGTACACGGCGGCGAGGATGGTGAAGATGAACGCCTGCAGGACTGCTACCAGCACCTCGAAGCCCGTGAGGGCGATGAGGAGGCCGCCCGGGAGCGCGGCGCCGACCACCGTGGCCTTGAACAGGGCGGTGGCGATGACGGCGAAGCTCGCGAGCAGGAGGTGGCCGGCCAGCATGTTGGCGAAGAGCCGTACGGCCAGCGAGAGGGGGCGCACGATGAGCGTGGAGACCAGCTCGATGGGTGTGACCAGGATGTACAGCGCCTTGGGCACGCCCGGGGGAAACAACATGGACTTGAAGTAGCCGCCCAGTCCCTGGTGCTTGATGCCCACGAAGTTGAAGATGAGCCAGACCACGACGGCCATGAAGGCCGGCAGGGCCATCCGGGCGTTCACCGGGAAGTACAGGACCGGGATGATCCCCCAGATGTTGCACACGAAGATGAAGCTGAAGAGCGTGAGAAGGAACGACGTGAAATGGAGGCCCTCGGGCCCCATCGTCTGGAGGATGATCCCCTCCTGCACGAACTCCACGATCGTCTCGGCGAAGTTCTGCACGCCCGTCGGCACCAGGCTGCCCTTGCGGCCGGCGACGAAGAACATCACGAAGACGAGCAGCGCGGACACGAGCGCCAGCACGACGACCTTGTTCACGGCGAAGGCGCCGCTGCCGAAGAGGTCGGGCCACTCGATCAGGTGGCTGATCGGAGGGAATTCGAGGGCGAGCACAGCCAAGGGTCAGCTCCGTCCGGAAGATGGCTTGAGGCCGGGGTATGCGAGGGAGAGGGAGATCTGGCGGGTCTCCCACCACAGGAGGCCGAGCTGGGTGACGACGATGGTGAGGCCGAGGGGGAGCAGCTCGACCCAGCCCGTTCCCTTCACGGCCCACACGGCGAGGGTGACGACGGCCATGCGGACGGCGAAGCCGACGACGGACACGCCCGTCAGCACCGCCAGCGATCTCGCCGCCGCCCACTTCATGGAGGCGGCGCACACGAGCAGGTTGCACAGCACGAGCACCAGCCCGTAGCCGGACGACAGCACACCGTGGACGCCCCAGCCGAGGGCGCCGACGCCGAGCACGACGGGCGCCAGGGGGAGGCCGCGGCGCACCATGTCGGTTGCCATGTCCCACTCGAGCTGGACCGCACCGTTGGCCGGCGCGGCCGTGGTCGTGGGAGCCGGTGCGGGGGGAGCGGCGCTCACGGGCGGCCTCCGCGGGCGGCCATCGATCGCCCCCACGGGGTCTCGGTCTCGTGCTCGCGCATGGCGACGTCGTAGGCGAAGTAGGCCCGGACGACGACACCGACGAACGCGAAGACCGCCAGGGCGACCGTGAAGAGCGCTCCCGTGGACAGGCGACCGTCGACGAGGTGACCGACGAAGGCGAAGATGGCGGGCGCGGCCACGAACTCGACGGCACGCGTCATCGTGTCTCCGAACCCGTTGTACAGCGCTCGCTTCTCGCGCAGGTCCAACCCTGTCAGCCCCTCTTGTCCCGCTCCGGCCCACTGGAACGGCCTTGTGAAGCGGTTCTCAATCTACGGTCAGGCCGCCGCGAGCCGCAAGTTTCGGGTCACGCGACACGCGTCGACCTCGTCGGGGTTGGGTCACTGGCCTTCGGCCTCGCGGCGTCGGTCGGCCAGCTCGACGACATCGGCCAACTTGGGGCCGGCGGTCGCCACGGCCAGACCCTCGTCGACCGCGGCCCGGATCTCCGCCTCCTCCTCGGCCCGGTGCCGCACTCCCGGATGGAAGAGCGTGTACAGGGCGACCAGCAGGCCCAGCCCGGCGAAGGGGATCACCGCCTGGCCCTCGTTGGTGAAGGTCGGGAGCAGGACGAGGCCCGAGAGGATGGCCGTCCAGGCCCACAGGATCACCACCGAGCGCCGGTGGCCGTGGCCGAGGCGCATCAGGCGATGGTGGAGGTGCTCCTTGTCGGGCGCCGAGATCCCCGACCGTCGCACCGACCGGCGGACGATGGCGAACAGCGTGTCGAGGATCGGGACGCCGAGCACGAAGAGGGGGATGAAGATCGGGGCGAAGAAGAAGTAGGTCTGGCCGCTGAACTGATCGGCCGTGCGACCGCCCACCATCATGGTGGACGACGCCATGAGGAGCCCGAGAAGCATCGAGCCGGCGTCCCCCATGAACATCCGGGCCGGGTGCACGTTGTGGGGCAGGAACCCGATGCAGATGCCACAGGCCACCACGGCCACGAGGGGCCCCACGTTCCCGGGCGGCAGGAGGCCGGCGTTGGAGAGCCGGTCCCCGTAGATGAAGAACGCGGCGGCGGCGATGGCCACGATGCCGGCGGCGAGCCCGTCGAGGCCGTCGATGAGGTTGACGGCGTTGGCGATCGCTGCCAGCCACAGCACGGTGAGCAGCGGCGCCATGTCCGGCGAGATCGAGACGATGTCGAGGAACGGCACCCGGAAGTAGAACATCGTCACGCCGAGGAACGACAGGATCGATCCGGCCAGGACCTGCCCGGCCAGCTTGGCGGGAGCCGAGACCTCCCGGACGTCGTCGACCAGCCCGACCACGAAGATCACGGCGGCGGCGACCACCACGCCGAGCGGCTCCGACGACTCGAACACCTCCCCGAACTGGCCCATGCGCGAGGCGACGAACATGGCCAGGAGCAGGGCGCCGAACATGGCGGCCCCGCCCGCGGTGGGGGTGGGGAGCTGGTGGACGTGGCGCCCGTCGGGGAGCACGACGGCCCCGAAGCGCACGGCCAGGCGGCGCACGGCGAAGCCGAGGACCCAGGTTGTGAGCGCCGCGACCGCCAGCACAACCCCGTAGCCGGACATGTCAGGGCGCTGGGTACGGCGGGAATTTGGAGCACAGGGCGCCGACCTCGTCGCGCACGGCGCCGATGGCGGCGGCATCGGCCCGCTCCCGGAGGGCCCGGCCGATCAGGCCGGCGATGCCGGCCATCTCCGGTTCGGTCATGCCCGTGGTGGTGACGGCGGCCGTCCCGATCCGAAGCCCGCTGGTGACGAACGGCGAGCGCGGATCGCCCGGGATCTGGTTCTTGTTGAGCGTGATGCCGGCCCGGTCCAGCGTCTCCTGTGCCTCCTTGCCGGTGAGCTCGGCGTCGAAGGTCTGCAGGTCGACGAGCATCAGGTGGTTGTCCGTCCCCCCCGACACGATGCGGAATCCCTCACCGGCCAGCGCGCTGGCCAGCGCCTGGGCGTTGCGCACGATCTGGGCGGCGTACGCCCGGAAGCCGGGTTGGGCCGCCTCTCGGAACGCGACCGCCTTGGCGGCGATGACGTGCTCGAGCGGCCCGCCCTGGAGGCCGGGGAAGACGGCCTTGTCGATGGCCTTGGCGTGCTCCGCGGTCGACAGGATGCAGCCACCGCGCGGGCCGCGCAGCGTCTTGTGGGTGGTGAAGGTGACGACGTCGGCCAGAGGCACCGGCGAGGGATGGGCGCCGCCGGCGACCAGCCCGGCGATGTGGGCGGCGTCGAACAGGAAGATGGCGCCGACCTCGTCGGCGATGGAACGCAGGGGCGCAGGGTCGATGATCCGCGGGTAGGCGGTGGCCCCGGCCACCAGCATCTTCGGGCGGTGCTCGAGGGCCAGGTCGCGGATCCGGTCGAGGTCGAGGCGCTCGTCGCTCTCGGTGACGCCGTAGGACACGAAGCGGTAGATGCGCCCGCTGAAGTTCACCGGCGAGCCGTGGGTGAGGTGGCCGCCCTGGTCGAGGCGCATGCCGAGCACCGTGTCGCCCGGCTCCAGCAGGGCCAGGTATGCCGCCATGTTGGCGTTGGCTCCCGAGTGGGGCTGCACGTTGGCGTGGTCGGCGCCGAACAACGACGTGGCCCGTGCGATGGCCAGCGCCTCCGCCTCGTCGACGATCTGGTTGCCGCCGTAGTACCGCTTGCCCGGATACCCCTCGGCGTACTTGTTGGTGAGCACGGACCCGGTGGCCTCGAGCACGGCAGGCGAGGTGAAGTTCTCCGACGCGATCAGCTGGAGTGTCGTCTGCTGGCGCTCGAGCTCCCGATCGACGATCGAGAACAGCTCGTCGTCCCTCGGGGCCGGTGCCATCAGGCCACCTCGCCGAGCAGAGGTTCCGTCGAAGCCCCGGGCGAACCGGAGCGGAGCGGAGGTGAGACGAGGGGCCCCACCGGCACAATGTGGGCCCGGGCCTCCGGTGCGGCGCCAGCCGTCACTGGCTGGCCTCGATCTCCGCGATCTGGTCGAGCCGGGGCTGGTGGCGGCCGCCCTGGAACTCGGTGTCGAGCCAGAGCGCCAGGATCTCGTCGGCCAAGCCGGTCGCGACGATCCGGGCGCCGATGGCCAGGACGTTGGCGTCGTTGTGCTCGCGGGACAGGCGTGCCGTGTACAGATCGTTGCAGAGCGCGGCCCGCACGCCGCGGACCTTGTTGGCGGCGATCTGCTCGCCTTGGCCGCTGCCGCCGAGCACGATGCCCCGGTCTGCGTCCCCGCCCACGACCGCCGCCCCGACGCCGGCGCAGATGGCCGGGTAGTCGACCGGGTCGTCACTGTTGGTGCCGTGGTCGTCGACCGTGTGGCCGAGCTTCTCCAGGCTGGCGATGAGGTGCTGCTTCAACGGGAAGCCGGCATGGTCTGCGCCGATGGCGATTCTCATTGGTGTTCTCCTCCGGCGGACGCCTGGCCCCAGGCCAGCTCCACCACGTGGTCGGTGAGCGCTTGGATCTCCGCTGCGGTGCGGCGGTAGGTGGCGGAGCTTTCCCCGATCGGGTCGGCCACGTCGTCGTCGCGAGACGAGCCGAGGATGTCGGCAGACGTGCGACCGGCGTGCACCTTGGCCAGCCACTCCTCCAGCGGCTGGCCCGGGCTGCGGGGCCCGACGGCCGACGCCCGGCGCACCAGCTCCTTCAACGTGAACGCCCGGGGCCACACGTCCTGGCCGATCACCGCGACGTCCCGGACGTGCTCGCGCGCCATGGCGAGTATGAGGTCGGCCGAGCGCGCCATCTCGGGCGTGAGGCGCCGGCTGCGGTGGGCCGACGTGTCGTGGCCCAGGGCCCGCATGGCGGCGACGCCCTCGTCGGTGGCCGGGGTGCCCGTGAAGAGGCGCCCGGCGGAGTGGACGCGGGCCTCCACGCCCAAGTCGGCCAGGCGCCGACGGAGGAAGGCCTCGGCCATCGGGGAACGGCAGATGTTGCCCGTGCAGAGGACGAGGATGTCGATGCGCCGAGTCTATGTACCGGCCCGGCCCGGGCCCCAGCCCCGGCCTCTCGCCGGACCCCACGCGTTCTGGCAGCGGAAAACGACCGCCTGCCGCCTGCGGTCGGTTT
>DATAIT010000101.1 GCA_036262515.1 Acidimicrobiales bacterium
CGACCGCCGGCTCGGCGAGAAGCTGGCCACGCCGGACACGTCGATCGCCGATCTCATCGGGGAGGTCGACCCGATCCGCGTGGCCGAGGGCCGGTATCTCTCCGACGAGCTGACCCTGCACTACGGCCTCGTGCCCCGCACCAACCGGGGCATCTTCGCCATCAACGAGCTGCCCGACCTGGCCGAGCGCATCCAGGTCGGCCTGCTCAACGTGCTCGAGGAGCGCGACATCCAGGTGCGCGGGTACAAGATCCGCCTGCCGATCGACGTGCTGCTGGTGGCGTCGGCCAACCCCGAGGACTACACGAACCGGGGCCGGATCATCACCCCGCTGAAGGATCGCTTCGGTGCCCAGATCCGCACCCATTACCCGTTCGAGGTCGACACCGAGCTGGCGGTGGTCCGCCAGGAGGCGGTCCCGCTCACCGGGGTCGGTGTCCGCGTCGACGTGCCCGATTTCATGAGCGAGATCGTGGGGACGTTGAGCCAGCTGGCTCGCGGCAGCACGCACGTGAACCAGCGATCGGGCGTGTCCGTGCGGCTCACCATCGCCAACCACGAGACCATGGTCGCCAACGCGGCCCGGCGCTCGCTCCGCCTCGGGGAGCCCGATGCCGCTCCCCGGGTGAGCGATCTCGACGCCCTGGGAGCGTCCACCGCCGGCAAGGTCGAGATCGAGTCGCTCGAGGAGGGTCGGGAGGAGAGCATCCTGGACCGGTTGGTGAAGTCGGCCGTGCTCACCGTGTTCAAGCGCCGGTGCCCGCTCTCGCGGTTCGGCACCGTGGTCGACGCGTTCGACGACGGCGCCACCATCGTGCACGCCGGCGACGACGTGCCGGCGTCCGCCTACGGCGACGTCCTCGCCGCCATCCCGGCCCTGCGGGCTCCCGTGCTGGAGCTGGCGGGCTCCGAGAGCCCGGCGGCGGTGGCCAGCGCGGTGGAGTTCGTCCTCGAGGGCCTCCACCTGTCCAGGCGGCTCAACAAGGAAGCGGTGGGCGCCCGCTCGACCTATCGCGGTCGCTGAGGACCCCCGCTGCGCGCTGGATCGGGAGCGCCGGCCCCGCCCCTCCGGTGCAGACCGCGCCCGACGGCTGGCCGGCGGTGAACCCGTCTCGGCGTTCGTGGGTGGTGGCGGCTCTTCCCGTGGCTGCCCTCGTGGTCATCGACCCGTGGGGACTGTCGCCGTTCGGGCCGCTCAAGTGGGCGCTGGTGAGCGTCCTCGTTCCGGCCGCCATGGTGCTCCTGCCGGGACGGGGGAGGGCGCTCGTCGTCGCCAGGCGGCCGGCCCGGTCGTGGGCGGTGTTCCTGCTCGCCGTGGCCGTTGCGTCGGCCTTCGGTGTCGACCCGCTGTACGCGTGGATCGGCACGCCCGAGCGGCATTTCGGCGCCCTCACCTGGCTGCTGTGCGGGCTGGCATTCGTCGCCGGCCAGCAGCTCGACGAGGACGACTCGCGCTTCGTGTGCCTGATGGCCGTGGTCGTCGCCCTGGTGGTGGGGCTGTGGGCGGCCGTCGAGCAGATCGGCTGGGAGCCGGTCAGGCTGGTCGGAGCCGGTGACCGCCCGGTCGCGACCCTGGGGTCGTCCGCCTACCTCGGGGCGGTCGCCGCCCTCCTCGTGCCGGTGTCCCTCGGGATCGCCATCGACCCCCGATGGCAGCGGTCGGCCCGCAGGTTCGCCGGCTCGGCGTCGGCTGCCGGCGTGGGCGCCCTCGTGGTGTCGGGGGCGCGGGCCGGCTGGGTCGGGCTCGGCGTCGTCGGCGTGTTCGGCGTGGTGCTCCGTCGCCAACGCATCGCCGCCCGCCGGCGCGACTGGCGGGCCGTCCGCCGGCGGCTGACGGTGACTGCGGCGCTCGCCGTCGCCGCCGTCGCCGGCCTCGGCGCGCTCACGGGTGCGGGCGGGCGGATCGCCGACGCCGCCAACGAGCGCGACGGCGGCGCCCGCGGGCGCCTGGACGAGTGGCGCGTGGGGGCGCGGGTGGTGGGGGACCACCTCCTCGTCGGCTCGGGACCCGAGGGGTACCGGATCTCGTTCGGCCACGCCGTCGACCAGGCGTACGAACGGGACCACGGCCGCGACCCTCTTCCCGACCGGGCCCACAGCGCGGTGCTCGACGTGGCCGCCACCACAGGCGTGGTGGGACTCGCCGCCTTCGCCTGCGTCATCCTGCTGTCGGCCAGGTTCGTCGTCAGGGCCGTGCGGGCGGGGCCGCTGTGGGTGGCAGGCGTCGCCACCGGCGTGGCCGCCTATGGCGTGCAGGCCCTGTTCCTGTTCCCGGTGGCCGAGATCGATCCCGTGGCGTGGCTCCTGGCGGGTGTCGTCGTGGCCCGTGTCGCACGGAAGGACGAGCTGGTGCGACTGCGGCCTCCGCGAGCGGTCCCCGTGATCGCCGGCGCCGTCGCGGCCGCCGCCCTCGTGGCGGGCACGCTCGACGTGGTCGCCGACCGGGTGGCGAAGCGCACGCTGGCCGCCGCCGCCGACGGCCGGGCCGTCGACGCCACGGCGGCGGCCCGGTTGCGGCCCGACGCCGTGCGGTACCGGTTGGTCGCGGCGCGGGCGCTCGAGTCGGGGACGGCGCCCGGTGCCCACCGGAAGGCTCTCGAGCAGCTCGACCGAGCGCTCGACGTGTCGCCGCGTGACCCAGTGGCCGGCGCCGAGCGGGCCCGCCTCCTCCTCGACCGGGCCCGGCGAACGGCCGCGCCGGCCGACATCGCCACGGCCGCCGCCACCCTCCGGGCCCTCGCCCGCCGTGATCCGCGCAACGGCGAGACCCAGTTGCGGCTGGGCATCGCCCTGGACCTGTCCGGCAACGCCGCCGGCGCCGAGCGGGCGTGGCTGGCCGCCGAGCACCTCGCGCCCGCCAGCGCCGCAGCGCCGGCCAACCTGGCGCTGGCGTACGCAGAGGCGGGCCGGTGGGACGAGGCGCGTGCCGCAGCCATGCGGGCGCTACGCCGCGACCCCGGCAACGAGCAGGCGCGCCGTGTGCTCGACGACCCGCGGGGATTCCGGCCACCGGATGGAACCTGAGCGCCCCGTCGTTGGTGTACCTGCTGTGGACGGCGTCGCAGGGTTCTCGTGGGGACCCGACGTCGCCTCCGCCCCGCCAGTCGTGACGCCCGGCACCCCGGGCGCCGCACCGGCGGACCGGGCGGTGGACGGCACGGCGGCCGACCTGGTCGTCGAGGCGGCCTCGGTCGAAACGTTCGTAGCGTTCTACCGGTCCCGGCGCGACGTGGTGGCCCGGGCCCTCGGCCTGACACTCGGCGACGTCCACCTCGGTGCCGAGGCAGCCGACGAGGCGATGGCGCGGGCGTACCAGCGGTGGAGCCGGGTCGGGTCGTTCGACGATCCGGCCGGGTGGGTCTACCGAGTCGGGTTGAACTGGGCGACGTCGGTCCTCCGGCGCCGCCGGCGGGCGCCGCGGCCGCCGGTCGACAGAGACGCAGGCGACGTCGGCACCATGGCCGAGCCGAGCGTGCAGGCCGCCCTCGCCGCTCTCGACCTCCGCCAGCGGGCGGTGATCGTCTGTCGCTTCTACCTCGGGCTGTCGGAGCTCGAGACGGCGACCGCCCTCAGCACCCGTCCCGGCACGGTGAAGAGCCGTCTCCATCGCGGCCTTCGCCATCTCCAAGCGGATCTCGAGCACCTTCGCCCAGAGGAGTCGTCATGACCGAGCACAACCACACCGTCGCGTCCCTGCGCGCCGGTCTCGACCAGGCGGCGCGCTCGTTCGACGTGCCGGGGGGTGACGTGGACTCGGTCATGCGCCGCAGCGACCGGCGGGCGCAGCGGCGCCGGCGGCTGGTCGCAGGGATGACCGCCCTCGCCCTGGTGGCGGGCGCCGTCGGCGCCCTCGATCTGCTGGACGGAGGCGACCCCGAGGTGTCGGTCGCCAGCGGCGGAGGGCTCACCCAGGGCGACGCGGGGATCGCCTGGCGCACCGTCAGCCCTTCATCCGGCTTGGGCTACGCCCGCGGCTCGGTGTCCACGTCCGGCGCGGGGGCCGGCCCGGTGTACGCCATCTCCACCGCTCCCGGTCAGGCGGCGCCGAACGTCGACCCGCAGCGGGTCGTGTGGCGCTCGGACGACGGCGTCGAGTGGTCGGCCGTGACGACGCTGTCCGGCGACCTCTTCCTCGCCGACCTGGCGACGCGCGACGACCGGGTGTACGCCGTCGGCACGGGGCCGGCCACCGCCGCCGCGGGCGACCGGCCGACCTCACCGCTGCTCGTCGGCTGGTCCGACGACGGGGCCAGGACCTGGACCCGCCATGCCCTCCCCCTCGATCTCGCCGCCCTGTCGAGCCGCACGGTGGCGAGCGGCGTCGGGAACGCGTCGGTGGCCGCCGGGCCGTCCGGGACCGTCGTCATGGCCAGCGTGTTCGCCCAACTGGACGTGCCCTCCGTCCTGCCGCCGGGCGCCGCTGCGCCGAACGGGTGGGTCCTCACCGATACCGGAGTCGACGTGCTCGGTCCGGAGCGGCCCGTCGCGTGCCCGGCCGGCACATCGGCGCCCGCCGAGCAGAAGCCGCAGCCGCCCCCGGAGGCACGGGCCGAGGTGTGGCCCTCGGTGTGCCTGGCCGACGACGGATCCGCCGTGCAGATACCGCCTCAACAGGTCCGCGGCGTGGAGGCGTCCTACACGTGGGAGCAGCTGCACGTCGACGGCGACCTGCTGCAGGCCGTGCGCCACCAGCCATTCGCGTTCGCCGCCGCTCCGGGGAGCGACCGGTTCGAGCGGGTCGCCCTCCCCCCGCTGGACGAGGTGCAGGGGCCGCTCATGCTCGACACCGACGACGCCGGCTTCGACCTGGTGACCACGACCACCGGCCGCATTCTCGTCGACGGCTCGCAGACGACCGGGATCGTCGTGCTGCACTCGGCTGACGGCCGGTCCTGGGAGCGCTCCTCGGCTCCGGCCGACGACATGTGGGCGACGGCGGCCGGGCGCGTCGGGGGCGTGGCGACGATCGTCGGGCAGCGTCGTTCGGGTGCCGTCCTCCTCCGCTCCGACGGTGCCGGCGGGTGGACGACGACCCCGCTGGCCGCCGCCCTCGCCCACGATGTGCCGGAGGGCTTCGAGATGTACGTGATGTCGGCCGCAATCGGGCCGTTCGGCATCGTGGCCGCCGTGCACCTGGAGCCGGGCAGGCGGGCCGTGAGCCGCCCCGTCGACCTCGAGGAGCACATCCTGGTGAGCCGGGACGGTCGCACCTGGGACGACCGCACGGCCGCCGAGCTGACCGATCGGGCCGTGACCGGTGTGCTGCGGGCGTCGGTGGTCGGCGATCGGGCGATCGTGGCCGTGTCGGTGGCGTCGGAGCCCGGGCGCCGTCGCGAGCAGGTGGTACTGGTGGGAACGCCGAGCTGAGCCGACGGGCGCAGCGCGCACACCCACCCGCTGCGCCGTACGCTCGAAGGCGTGGCTCGGCGGTTCGGGTACTCGAGATGGGACGGCTCGCAGGCCGGGTTCGAGCTCGACGCCGACGACGTCCTCGGCGAGATCACCGACGACCTGCTGTACCACGGCGAGATCAGCCCCGCCTTGCGGCGTCTGCTGCAGCAGGGCTTCCGTGACCGCACCGGCGAGCGGGTGGCCGGACTCCAGGAGCTGCTCGAGCGGCTCCGCAGCCGGCGCCAGGAGATGCTCGACGACCACGACCTCGGCGGTGTCTACGACGCCATCGCCGATGAGCTGCGCGCCGTCGTCGAGTCCGAGCGGGCGTCGATCGACCAGCTGGCGGACCAGGCGCAGCGCTCCGGCGACCAGCGCCGCCAAGAGATCACCGGCGCCGCCATGGCCGAGCGCCGACTCCGGCTCGACCTCCTGCCTCCGGATCTGGCCGGTCGCGTGCGGGCCCTGAAGGACTACCCGTTCACGTCGTCGGACGCCCAGGAGCGCTTCGAGGGCCTCCTCGACCGTCTCCGCAAGGAGCTGCTCCAGAGCCAGTTCGACCAGATGGCCGGTGCGCTGGGCGATCTGTCGCCGGAGCAGGTGGAGCGGATGCGCGAGATGTTCTCCGCCCTGAACGCCCTGTTGGAGATGCGCGCCGCAGGGCAGGACACGACGGCCGCCTTCGACCAGTTCATGGCCGCCTTCGGCGACATGGTGCCCGGCCGGCCGGCCGACCTCGACGAGCTCCTCGAGCAGCTGGCGGCGCAGATGGCGGCGGCCCAAGCGATGTTCAACTCGATGTCGCCGGAGCAGCGCGCCCAGATCCAGGCACTGTCGGACGAGCTGCTCGGCGACCTCGACCTGCGCTGGCAGGTGGAGCGGTTGGCCCACAACCTCCAGCAGGCGTTTCCGGGGGCGGGCTGGGACCGCGCCTACCGGTTCCGTGGGCAGGATCCTCTCGGCCTGGTCGAGGGGACGTCCGTGCTGAACGAGCTGGGCGAGCTGGACGACCTCGAGCAGCTCCTGCGCAGCGCCGTGAGTCCGGGTGCACTCGCCGACGTCGACGTCGAGCGGGCCCGACAGCTGCTCGGTCCCGACAGCGCCCGGGCCCTCGAGCACCTGGCCCGGCTGTCCCGGACGCTGGAGGAGGCCGGCCTGGTGGAGCGGCGCGAGGGCCGGCTGGAGCTGACGCCCAAGGGCCTGCGTCGCATCGGCCGCAACGCCCTGACCGAGCTGTTCTCCAGGCTGGCGAAGGACCGTCTCGGGCGGCACCAGCTGGAGCGGGCGGGCACGGGGCCGGAGCGGGCCCACGAGACCAAGCCCTACGAGTTCGGCGACCCCTTCGACCTCAACATCGAGCGGACGCTGCGCAACGCCCTGGTGCGCCGCGGCGCCGGCGCCGGGCTGCCCGTGCGCCTGCTTCCCGACGACTTCGAGGTCGAGCGCAGCGAGGCGCTCACGCGGACGTCCACCGTGCTCATGCTCGACCTCTCCCTGTCGATGCCGATGCGGGACAACTTCCTCGCGGCCAAGAAGGTCGCCGTGGCGCTGCACGCGCTGATCTCCAGCCAGTTCCCGCGTGACTACCTCGGCATCGTGGGCTTCAGCGAGGTGGCCAGGGAGCTCCAGCCCAACCAGCTGCCGGAGGTGTCCTGGGACTTCGTGTTCGGCACCAACATCCAGCACGGTCTCGCCCTCGCCCGGCGCATGCTCACCCGCCAGTCGGGCACCCGGCAGATCATCCTCATCACCGATGGGGAGCCGACGGCCCACATCCGTGCCGACGGTGAGCCGTTCTTCCACTACCCGCCCGTGCGCGAGACCGTCGATGCCACCCTCACCGAGGTGAACCGGTGCACGAGGGACGGCATCCGCATCAACACCTTCATGCTCGACGCCGACAGCGCGCTGACCGACTTCGTGGAGAAGCTCACGGAGCTCAACGGCGGCCGGACCTTCTTCACGACGCCGGAGACGCTGGGCGACTACCTGCTGGTGGACTTCCTCGACCAGCGCCGCGCGACCCGGCGACGGGGGAGCGGCGCGCCCCGGCCGCCGCAGGGACGCCGGCCGGCGTAGCTCAGGACTCGTCGGGGCCGCCGCCCTCGGCCGCCAGCTCCGCTTCGTAGAGGGCGAGCGTCTCGTCGTCGAAGGCGACGAGGCGCACGAGCTCGACGTCGGTGGGCGTGGCCAGGAGCGTCCGCACGGCGACGCGCGCCGCCTGGTCCGGGGGATATCCGTACGCACCGGTGGATATGGCAGGGAAGGCGACGGAGCGGGCGCCCAGCTCGTCGGCCACCTCGAGGCTGCGGCGGTAGCACGACGTGAGGCGCATCTCCTCGCCGAAGCCACCCCCGCTCCACACCGGGCCGACCGTGTGGATGATCCATCTGGCCGCCAGCGCGAAGCCCGGGGTGGCTTTCGCCTCGCCCGGTTTGCACCGGCCGAGCTCGGCGCAGGCGGCCCGCAACTCCTCGGCGCCGGCCGCTCGGTGGATGGCGCCGTCGACGCCACCACCGCCAGCCAGGTCCGCATTGGCGGCGTTGACGACGGCGTCGACCTGCTCGGCGGTGATGTCGCCTCGGACCGCCTCGATCCTGGGTTGTTTCGTCATGGCGAATCTCCGCTTGCGTTCAGACCCCGTGGGGGAGGATGATGACAAGGTTGTAATTACATCGGTGGCACGCCGGTGAGGGAGGATGCCCGATGGAGCGACTGTTGCAGGCGCTCGGCGACGCCGAGGACCTGAGCTGGCAGGACCAGGCGAACTGCATGGGGGTCGATCCCGACCTCTTCTTTCCGGAGCGGGGCGCATCCACCAGGGAGGCCAAGGAGGTCTGCCGGGGCTGCGTCGTCCGGATCGATTGCCTGGAGTACGCCCTCGACAACGCAGAGAAGTTCGGCATCTGGGGGGGCATGAGCGAGCGCGAGCGCCGGCGCCTACGGCGGGCGCGGTCGCTGTCGAGGCGCAACGAGGCCGCCTCGTAGCAGCCCGCCCGGCGCCCCGGCCGGGGTCCGGGAGTGGCGACCACGACCGTCACTGCCCGACTCCTGCCGGAGCGGCACCATCGAGGCCCGCCTCCGCCAGGCGGGCCTCGATGGTCCGCGACGGCTCGAGGTCGAGTGCCTTCCAGCGCGACCGGTCGACGGCGCGCAGCACGGCGGCCGGCATCAGTCCGACCAGCTCGGCGCCCTCCACCTCGGCCCCCACCGCCCGTGCGGCGGCGGCGATGGCGTCGAAGGCGTCTGCCGGGCCCGTGGCCAGCGGGAGCACCAGGTTGCACGAGACCTGGGCCCGCCCGCCCACGTCGAGCCCCAGGGCTCGCACCGCTCGACCGCGCACGGCGCCGGCTACCTGCCGGGCCACCGCCTCGGGCGTGCCCGCCGCCAGCCACACGTTGTACGCCACGAGCACGCCACGCGCGCCCACTGCGGTGGCGCCGGCGGTGGGGTGCGGCCGGGGCGGGCCCGTGTCGGGAGCCAGCGTCCGGAACGCCGCCCGTCGCACGTCGGGCAGTGAGCGTTCGGGGCCGTAGAGGAAGCAGGGCACGCCCAGGTCCGTGCCGGCCCAGCGGGCCAGCCGGTCCCTCGCGGCCACGGCATCGGCCATCGACGACCCCTCCAGGGGCACGAAGGGCACCACGTCGGCGGCGCCCAGGCGCGGATGGGCGCCGGCGTGGTGCCGCAGGTCGATCGTGGCGACCGCAGCCGCCACCAGGGCACGGGAGCCGTCCTCCACCCGTGGTCCGGCCAGGGTGAACACGCTGCGGTGGTGGTGGGCGTCGGTGTGCACGTCGAGAAGCGACGTCCCGGCGGCCACGGCCAGCGCCGCCAGCACCTCCGCATCCCGCCCCTCGCTCACGTTCACCACGCACTCGAGCATCCGCCACAATCGCGCACCCGGCCCGGGACCGGTCGGCCGATCGCAGCGGCGGCGCCCTGTGCCGCCGATCGGCCCCGTGACGGACGGGCCGGGCCGGGTGCGGCGGCACCGGCCCTACGCTCGGCGCGGATGGAGCTCGGGCTGGCCCTGCCGCACTACGACCACTCGGTGCCGGGCGAGCGCCCCCTGCGCTGGTCCACCGTGGTGGCGTGGGCCCGAGCGGCCGAGGCGGCTGGGCTCGGGTCGGTATGGCTGTCGGATCACCTGTTCCTGTCCCTGTCCCGGTGGGGTGGCCCCGACGAGGACCAGGAGGGCTTCGAGCCCCTGGCCGCGCTCGCCGGCCTGGCGCAGGCCACCCGCCGCGTGCGGCTCGGCACCCTCGTGCTCTGCCCGCATCTGCGCCCGCCGGGTGTGCTGGCCAAGGCGCTGGCCACCCTCGACGTGCTCAGCGACGGCCGCCTCACCGTGGGCATCGGCGCCGGCTGGTTCGAACCCGAATACGACGCCGCCGGCCTCCCCTTTCCACCTGCCCGGGCCCGGCTCGAGCGCCTGGCCGAGACGATCGAGATCCTCCGGCTGGCCTTCACGGGCGAGCCGTTCGACTACGAGGGCCGTCACCTGCGGATGGAGGCGATGGTGTGCCTGCCGCGCCCGGTCCAAAGCCCGCGACCGCCCATTTGGGTCGGGGGACGGGGCGACCGCCTTCTGGGTGTCGCCGCTCGCTGGGCCGACGGCTGGAACGCCGGCGGGTGGACGGGATCGGTGGGCGCCTACGCCGAGCGGGCGGCGGTGCTGGACCGGGCCTGTGCCGAGGCCGGGCGCGACCCCGGCGGCGTGGTCCGATCGGTGAACCGGCTGGCGCTGGTCGGCGAGAGCGAGGCGGACCTGCGGCGGCGCTGGGAGCTCCTGGCCGAGCGGTCGGTGCCCGGCGCGCTCCGGGGGATGTCGCTCGACGACTACCGTGCCGGCCGCCTCGTCGGCACGGTCGAGCATGTGGGGGGGCAGCTGCGGGAATGGGCGGCGGCCGGCGTCTCGACGCTCATCGTCACCTTGGGGGCGCTACCGTTCACGGTGACGGAACTCGACGACCTCGACCTGTTGGCGTCGGCATTCCGAGAGCACTAGGAGTCACATGAACCTCGGAGCGCCGGAGCTCATCATCATCCTCGTCGTCGTGCTGCTGCTGTTCGGGTCCACGCGTCTGCCCAAGCTGGCTCG
The DNA here is from genome assembly GCA_036262515.1 of Acidimicrobiales bacterium. Classification (GTDB taxonomy): domain Bacteria; phylum Actinomycetota; class Acidimicrobiia; order Acidimicrobiales; genus JAHFUS01. Next base: position 10,493 of record DATAIT010000101.1, read on the forward strand.
CTCGCTCGGCCAGGCGTCCAAGGAGTTCAAGCAGGGCGTGACCGAGGGTGCCAAGGACGCCGAGGGCGAGGGAACCGAGAAGCACGGCGCCTGACCGGCGCCGGGAACTCATCCGGCGTGCGCGACGTTCCGCATGACGGACGCGGAGGAGCAGCCGGTCCCGGATTGGGAGGAGGTGGCCCGTACCTATGGGCGCTTTCTCTACACCGTCGCCTACCGCCTCGCGGGCAACCACGAGGATGCGCAGGACCTCGCCCAAGAGGTGCTCCTCCGGGTCCGAAGAGGACTGGAAACCTACCGACCGGGTTCGATGGAGGGCTGGTTGAGCCGCATCACGACGAACGTGTTCCTGGACGAGGTCCGCCGGCGGCGCCGGCGGCCGCAGGACTCGTTGCCCGACGATCCCGACCGCGTGGTGCCACCGGCACCGGCGGCCGACGTGGCTCTCGCCCAGCAGATGCTCCCCGAGCACGTCCAGGCCGCCCTCATGGCGCTGCCCGACGAGTTCCGGGTCGCCGTGGTCCTGTGCGACGTGGCCGGCCGGTCCTACCAGGAGATATCCGAGTCGCTGGACGTTCCGCTCGGGACGGTGCGCAGCCGCATCCACCGTGGCCGTGCCATCCTCCGAGATGCGCTGGTGAGGTCATGACGCAGTTGACGGGACACCCCGGGGTGGCAGGAGGGTCGATGGCGGACGACGGACGGATGGTGCAGACGTGACCGGGCACCTCGGCGAGGCGCTGAGCGCGCTGGCGGACGGCCAGCTGGGGCCCGACGAGGAGGGGGCCGCCCTCGACCACCTGTCCGGGTGCGGGTCGTGCGCTTCCGAGCTGGCCTCGGTGACTGCCGTGCGCTCGCTCGTCCGGGCTCTGCCGCCCGTGGAGCCCCGGCGTCCCCTGGTGGCCGTGCCGGCCCAGCCCCGCCGGCCGAGCCGTCTGGCCGGCGTGCTCGCCGCCGCCGCGGCGAGCGTGGCCATGTTGCTGCTGTCCGGGGTGCAGCTCGACGCCGGGAGCGGGCCCCAGGTCGCGCAGCTGGTCCAGGTCCACACCACGTCGCCGGTCAACCTCGACCCCATGAGTCAGGTCGCGCCGGCGGCCCTCCCGGTCTCGTTCACGGAGTGAGACCTCCGGCCAGGACGATGGCGGCCCTGGCCGGCCTGGCCCTGGCCGGATCGCTGTGGGGGGTGGCCGGCCCCGGTGTGGCCGCCGGCGCCACCGCCTCGGGACCCGTCGAGGAGGCGCGCGATTCGGCCCGCCGCGTGCCGTTCTCCGCCCGTCTGGAGGTCTCGTGGGTCGATCGGGCCGGCGTGCACACCGCCGAGCTCGGGGTCCGGGCCGTCGGCGGGAGCATCAGGATCCAGGGCCCCGCCGCCGGGACCGCCATGGGCGACGGTTTGGACGACGGTTCGCCGCTGGTGTTCCAGGCCAGCGCGGTGGCCCCCGCCGGCGGCGCCGGCGACCTCCTGACGCCGGCGCTGGAACGCAAGTACGAGGTCGAGCGCAGCGACGGGCCGGTCGTGGCCGGCCGGGAGACGGACCTGTTCGAGCTGCGCTCGGGCGGATCCGTGCGCGAGCGGCTGGCCATCGACACGACGACCGGCCTGGTGCTGCGCCGGGAGGTCCTCGGGGACGACGGGGAGCCCGTGCGGATCGTCACCGTGCTCCAGCTCGACACGGCGCCCGTCCCGGAGGCGACCGACGGCAAAGGCGCCGCCGTCGACGCACGGCACCCCGTCAGGGTCGACCGCCTCCCGTCGGCCTACCGGGCGCCGGTGGCGCTGGCCGGTGGCTACCGGCGGGTGGGCGCCTACCGCCACGACCAACTCGTCCATCTCCTCTATACGGACGGCCTGCACGGCCTGTCCCTGTTCAGCCAGCCGGGCACGCTGTCACACGGGTCGATGCCGGCCGGCGGCGAGGCGGTCCGGGTGGGGACGGCGTCAGGGATCCACTACACCTGGCCCGGTGGCGACGTCGTGACTTGGCAGGTCGGGTCCGTGGTGCACACGCTGGTGGGCGACGGCACCTCGGCGGACGTCCTCGCCGCCGCCCGCTCGCTGCCCCGGCCGTCCCGACCGTCGCTCCTCGGACGCCTCCGGGGGACGTCGAGGCTGGTCGCCGAGCTCGTCAGTGGCGGTCGCTGACCGAGGTGGCGGCAGAAACGCCCCGCTGGGCGCGCTCGAGGCGCCGACGCCGCGCGATGCGGCGCCGCTCCCGCTCGGACGCCCCGCCCCAGACCCCGTGGTCGATCTTGTTGCGCAGCGCGTATTCGAGACAGGGAACCTGCATCGGGCAGGTGGCACAGATGCGCCGGGCCACCTCGACCCCGACGCCGTCGCTGGGGAAGAAGGTGGCCGGCGGCACCTCACGACACTTGCCCTCGGCCATCCACTCGGTATCCATGACACCTCCGTGCCCCGTTCAACGGCGGGCGTGTGGCGATTGGTTCCCGGGTAGGTGTTCGGTGAGGCCTACCGTTGTGGATGGGAAAGATGCCGCGAGCGGGGAGGGACGTCGTGGACGACGACACGCCAGGGGGTAGATGGTCGTGGGGGCCGTCCTCCGACGACGATGACGAGGGCGACGTGCAGGGCGACGACACGGCGCCGGTCGCCACCGAGCTCGACGGTCCGCCCACGGCAACGCTGCGGCCCGCCCGGCCCGTCCCCCCGCCCGGCGGGGCGACCCCGGCGCCCTCGGCACCCCCCGTCCAGGTGTCACCGCCAGGTGCGGGCAAGGGCGCTGGGTGGGTGGCGGTGGCATTGGTGGCTGCCCTCATCGGAGCGGTCGTCGGCGGCGGCGTCGCCAGCCTCGTCGCCGACGACGGCGGGAGCGGCTCGAGCTCTGCGGGCAGCCGGACGGCGTCGTCCGTGCCGTCCTTCAGCAGCAACACGAGCCGGCTGGCCAAGCCGCAGGACATCCAGGGCCTGCTGGCCAGGGTGCAGCCCGGTGTGGTCGCCATCCGCACCGGAGCGTTCCAGGGTGGACGCGGGTTCGACCTCGGTCTCGGACCGGTGGAGGGAGCGGGGACGGGGATCATCCTGTCCGCCGAGGGCAACATCCTCACCAACGCCCACGTCGTGCGAGGCGCAGAGACGATCCAGGTCACGCTGTTCGGTGAGCGGGCGGCGCGCGAGGCGTCGCTGGTGGCGGCCGACGAGGCGGCCGACCTGGCCGTGATCCGCCTGAACGACACGTCGGGCCTCGAGAACCGGACCGTCAAGCTCGGCACCTCGGCCGACCTCAAGGTCGGCGACGACGTGGTGGCCATCGGCAATGCCCTCGCCCTGCCCGGTGGGCCCACCGTCACCGTCGGGATCGTGTCGGCGCTCGAGCGGTCGATCGACCAGCTGTCCAACCTGATCCAGACCGACGCAGCCATCAACCCGGGCAACTCGGGCGGCCCGCTGGTGAACAGCGACGGCGAGGTCATCGGCATCAACACCGCCGTCGCCGCCGACCGGGCCCAGAACATCGGCTTCGCCATCGCCATCGACACGGTGAAGCCCATGCTCGACCGGCTCATCGCGGGCGAGGCTGCTCCCGCCCAAGGCTTCCTCGGCGTGAGCACCGTGACGCTGACGCCCGAGATCCGGGCCCAGTACGGCTACAAGGCCGAGGCCGGCGCCATCGTCGTGGAGGTGGTCCCCGGATCGCCGGCCGCCGCTGCCGGGCTCAAGTCCGACGACGTGATCACGCGGATCGGCGACCAGCCCATCGAGGACAACGCCAACGTCCAGACGGCGGTGCGGGCCCACAAGCCCGACGAGAAGGTCGAGATCGAGTGGGCCCACGGCAACGAGAAGCGCACGGCGACGGTGACGCTGGCCAACCGACCCCCGTCGTAGTCCGTCCCCCTCGATGGTCCGGCCGCGTCGGTAGGCTCCGCTCCGGTGGCGGCCCCGGCCGCCCCGCCAACCGCGTCGGCCGCAGAGGAGTATCCCCAAAATGTCATCCGTCCCGATCGGGCCCGACGAGCAGGTCCCCCAGCAACCGCCCCGGGGCCATGTCCGCATCTCCTACCTCGGCCCCGTCGCCCCGCACTGGGATCTCCAGTCGGCGTACGGAGATCGCGTGCTCATCGAGGAGTTCCGCCAGCGGGCCATGGCCCGCCTGGTGCTCCTCCCGCCTCACGATCCCCAATTCCGGCGCAACCGCGAACGGGTGGCCCGCGACGCCGAGCGCGAGAACCTCCTGCTCGAGTGGGACCTGGGCATTCCGGAGGACGAAGCCGGGCCGTAGCGCCCGGCGGCCACCGCGGCCCCGCCGGCTCGCCCGGCATGGCCGGAAGGTCTCGGGGAGCAGCGGTAGCTTGTCGGCGTGCAGCGCTGGCGCCGTCGGATCGTCTGGGTGCTCATCGCCTACATGGCGGCAATGGTGCTGTGGGCGTCGCGCCCGTGGACCGACACCGAGCGGCTGGTGACACCGGTCGGCGTCGACATCGCCTTCGCCGAGTACGACTGCCCGTCGGTGTTCTCGAGCCGAGCCCGTGACGCCGTGCCGTCCGAGCCGACGCCGTACCCACCGGTCCACCGCCCCTGCGGTGAGCAGAGCAGACACAGGATGCTCTTCGTCGTCGACCTGGTCGCCGCCGCCGTCGGCATGGTGCTCCTCCAGCGCAGCAGCATCCGGTACCGGGCCGCCGCCCGGGCGGCCGACGCGCGAGACGCGCAACTCGGCGTGCCCTCCTAGAGCGACGGCAGTCGCCGGGTCCCGCGGAGCGCGTCAGCGCCGGGGGCCGGCCGTACAGTGGCGTGCATGGTCGAGCTCTCCAGGGGCACGGCACTCGCCATCGCCACCGGCACCGGCGCCGTGGTCCTGCTCCTCCTCGGTCTCCTCGTCCGCTCGACCCGTCGCTGGCGCGCCACCTCGCGCCGCCTCGCCGCCACGGCCGCCCGCCTCGAGCTGCCGGGGCAGGATGCGGCCGACGACCGGGACCCCGTCGGACGGCTGGAGCGCCAGGCGCAGGCCGCCGTCCTGCGCTTGAGCGACGAGGCGGCGCGGGCCGAGCGGCTGGCGGGAGCGCTGGCCCAGGTGGGGGCAGGGGTCGTGGTGTGTGACGAGCAGGGCGGCATCGCCTACCGCAACGCCACCGCGCCTCGCTTCGAAGGCGACGCAGCCCCGCCCGCCGGCGACCCGTCCGGGGCCACGCCCGCCGGCGACCGATCGGCGACCGACGCCGTTCGGGACGTGTTGCGGGACGCGCTGAACGGGGACGGCGAGGCGGTCCGCACCGTGGAGGTGGCCGGCCCGCCCTGGCGGACGCTCCGGGTGGCGGGTCACGCCATCGACGACGGCCGCCGGGTGGTGGGCGGCGTCGCCATCGTGGAGGACGTCACGGAGGCCCGGCGCCTCGACGTGGTGCGGCGCGACTTCCTCGCCAACGTGACGGCCGAGCTGCGGTCGCCCATCGGCGCCCTCGGGTTGCTGGCCGGCACCATCGTCGCGGAGGACGACCCGGCCGTCACTCGGCGCCTGGCCGGGCGGCTCGAGCACGACGCGCTCCGGGTGGGGCGGATCGTCGACGACCTGGCCGAGCTGAGCCGCCTGGAGGCCGAGGCGGTGCCGGCCCGCCACGTGGTCCCCGTCCCGCTGCTCGTGGCCCAAGCGGTCGAGGAGGCCACACGCGACGGCGGTGGCTCCGCCGCCGCGGTGACAATCGACACATCGGCCGTTCCGGACGGGCTCGTCGTGGTCGGCGACCGCCGGCAGCTGGTCTCGGCCCTGCGCCATCTCGTCGACAACGCCCTACGGTTCTCCACCGGAGCGGCCGCCGTCTCCGTCACCGCATCCTGCGCCGCCGGTTGGGTGGACGTCTCCGTGGCCGATCGGGGACCCGGGATCGCCCCGGACGAGCTCGACCGCATCTTCGAGAGCTTCTACCGGAGCGGGCGCAGGAGGGACCGGACCACGGCGGGCTCGGGGCTTGGTCTCACCATCGCCTCCCGGGTGGCAGGGGGGCACGGCGGCCGCGTCCTGGTGGTGTCGGAGGAGGGCGCAGGATCGACGTTCACCCTGCGCCTCCCGGCCGGGGAGCGTCCGAGGACGGCGCCGGCCGCCGCCGAGGTGCCGTGACCGAGGCCACCGGGGCGGGCTGGCGGCCGCTGCGCCGCCCCCTCCCCGCGGACGGCCGGATCACCACGCCGCCGTTCCGGCGGCTGGCCGTCGCCCACGCCCTGGCCGTGTCCGGCGACGCGCTGGTCACCGTGGCCCTGGCCGGCTCCTTGTTCTTCAACATCTCACCCACCGCGGCGCGAGGTCGGGTGGCGTTGTCGCTCGTGCTGACGATGGCCCCCTTCGCCGTGGTGGCCCCGCTGCTCGGACCCGTGATCGACCGGGTGCACGGCGGGCGCCGGCTCATGGTCGCCGCCGCCGCCGCCGGCCGGGCGGTGGCCGCCCTGTTCGCCGCTGCGTGGATCGACGGCCTCCTGCTCTTTCCGGCCGCCTTCTCGCTGCTGGTCCTCTCCAAGACACACGCCGTCGCCAAGAGCTCGCTGGTCCCCACCGTCGTCGAGGACCGTGAGGAACTGGTCGGCGCCAACGCCCGCCTGGCCCTGGCCGGTGCCCTGGTGAGCACGGTCGCCGCCCTGCCGGGAGTGCTGGTCCTCCAGCTGGTGGGCGCCGAGTGGGTGATGCGACTGGCCGCCGCCGTGTTCCTGGTCGCCGCCGCCTCGGCCTTCCGCATCGTGCAGGTGAACCCGGACGAGCCCGGGTCCCGCGCCATCGCCGCCGCCGAGCTGCACCATGCCGGGATCCGGTTGGCCGCCGTGGCCACCGGCGTCCTGCGGGCCTCGGTCGGCTTCCTCACCTTCCTGATCGCGTTCGCCCTGCGACGTGACCACGAGCCGTCGTGGGTGTTCGGCGCCGTGCTGGTGGCGAGCATCGGCGGCACACTGGTCGCGTCGGTCGTCGCGCCTCCCGTCCGGCGCCGGGTGAAGGAGGAGCACCTCCTTGCCGGCTCGCTCGGCTTCATCGCCGTGGTGATGCTCGCCGCCGTGCGCACCGGCGGCCGGCCGGCCGCCGCGCTGGCGGCGGCGGCCGTCGGCATCGCCGCGGGTGCAGGGAAGCTGGCCTTCGACGCGCTCGTGCAGCGCGATGCTCCGGCTGCGGCCCAGGGCCGTGCCTTTGCCCGCTTCGAGGCCGTGTTCCAGCTGGCGTGGGTCGCTGGGGCCCTGCTCCCTGTGGCCGTGGCGGTGCCGCGCCGGGGCGGCTACATCCTGCTGGCCCTCGGCACGGGCGGGGCGGCCGCTGCGTACGTCGCCGGGCTGGGCGCCAACTCTCGCACCATGGCCGCCCGGGCCCGCCGCCGGGCCGTGCCGCAGCCGGACCCCAACTCGTGACGACGACCGTCGTCGTTCTCGCCGACACCCACCTGCGACCCGGGGGCGCGGCCCGACTGCCCGACAGCGTCCACCGGGCGCTCGACCGGGCGGACGTGGTGCTGCACGCCGGCGACATCGTCACGGCCGACCTGCTCCACGAGCTGTCCTCGTGGGCGCCCGTCCACGCCGTCCTCGGGAACAACGACCACGACCCCGCGCTGGCGCACCTTCCCGTACGCAGGATCGAGGTGCTCGACGGCGTCAGGGTCGCGATGGTCCACGACAGCGGGCCCCGCGCCGGGAGGGCGGGGCGGGTCCGCCGGTGGTTCCCGGACGCCGCCGTGGTGATCTTCGGGCACAGCCACGTCCCGGCGAACGAGACGGGCGTCGACGGCCAGCTCCTGTTCAACCCGGGCTCGCCCACGCAGAAGCGCGCACAGCCCGATCCGACCTTCGGCGTCCTGACGCTCCACGACGGCCGGATCGTGGACAGCAGGATCGTCGTCGTCGGGAGCGACGCGCCGGCGCCACCCCGGTAGTCCACCGGCACGGCGGCCGGGCCCGGCGACGGACTCAGTCGGGAAGGTCGATGCGCTCCAGCCACAGGCCCGGCGCGTCGACCTCGGCAGGGGTCGGGAGCTCCCGCTTGGAGTGCCACAGCCGGGCCAGTCCGTCCTCGCCGGCCCGCTCCACCACGCCCTTGACGAACGCCCGGCCCCGCTCGTACTGGGCCGGGCTCACGTCGAGGCCGAACAGCCTGGCGACGAAGCGCTCGCCTTCGCCCCGCTCGGCCCGGCGGCGGCGCAGCGCTTCGACCAGCGCCCCGTAGCCGGAGACGAGCGTCTGGCCGACGGCGTCCATCACGTGGTCGGTGTAGCCCTCGAGGGCGGCGATGAGGGCCTCGATGCGCGTGAGCGTCTGGCGCTGCTCCGGCGTCTCCATCGCGCCGAGCAGCTCACCGGGCTCGCCCAGGACGGCCTGGAAGGACGACGGGTCGGTGGGGTCGAGGGCGGTGAGCTTGTCCTGGAAGGCGTGCGGATCGGGCCGGAACCCGGCCACGTAGGACCGCAGGAGCTGGTCGAGGCGGGCGCGCACGTGGGGCAGGCCGAGCACGGCGTGGTGGGTGATCTCGTTGAGGCACAGCCACAGCCGGACGTCGTCGAGCGAGAGGCTCCAATCGGTGGCGAACTCGGTCACGTTGACGGGCACGAGCACGAGCTGGTCCGAAGGGGGACGGGGCACCGGCAGCTCGTACTCGCCGAGCGCCCTCCGGGCCAGGTGGCCCACCATGGAGCCGGCCTGGATGCCGAGAAGGAGCGGACCGACGACCTCCGTGACGCCGCCGAGCAGGTCGGTGGCCGGGTCGGGGTCGACGTGGTCGTCGTCGGCCGCCGCCGCCAGGCCCTCGGCCAGGCCCTCGAACAGCGGACGGTAGGCGTCGAGGGTGCGACGGGCCCACTCGGAGCGACCCACCGGGTTCACGGCGAGCACATGGCCGGTGACCGACGTGGACAGCCCCGTGGCCCGGGCCACGTGGAGGTCGGCCACCCGGACGAGGTCCTCGTAGTGCATCCGTTCGACCGGATCGATGTTGGGCTCGGTCTGGCCCTCCGTGGCCAGCCACTGGCTCAGCTGGCGGGCCACCTCCAGGTTGAGCGGGCCCTGGTTCGACAGCAGCTTGGCCAGCTCGCCGAACAGACCCTCGAAGGGATTGCCGGTGCCGCCGAAGGGTCCGGAGCCACTCACGGACCCAATGCTATGGCCGCCCTCAACTCTGGGCCGGGCGCTCCGTCAGCCGCACGTCGATCGACCGGGTCGCGTCGGCCCGCACCACGGTGAGCGCCAGCACGTCGCCGGGCCGGTGGGCCCGCAGCAGGACGCGCAGGGCGGCCATGGAGGCGAGCGGGGCACCGTCCACCGAGGTGATCACGTCGTCGGCGGCCAATCCGGCCGCCCCCGCGGGGCTGCCTTCGCGCACCTGGAGGACGACCGCGCCTCCCTCCACGCCGAGACGGCGGGCACCGTCACCGTCGAGGTCCGTTCCCTCCACGCCCATCCAGGCGCGTGCCACCCGCCCGGTCGTGAGCAGCTGCTCGGCGACGGCGCGGGCCCAGTCGATGGGCGTGGCCAGCCCGGCACGGGAGCTGCGGACCTCACCGTTCGGGCCGAGGGCGGTGAGCACGCCCACCACGGCGCCGGTGCCGTCGACCAGGGCGCCCCCCGACGCCGTGGCGGCCACCGGGGCGCTCGTCTGGATCATGTCGAGCAGGGTGGCCGCACCCTGGCGCTCGACCTGTCGCCCGAGCGCGTTGATCTCGCCGACCGCCACGGCGGGCTCCTCTTGGCCCACGGGACCGCCGACGGCCATCACCTTCTGGCCGACGGTCAAGGCCTCCGCCGACCCCATCGTCGCCACGGGGACGGCGCCGGCGTCGTGGACCTTGACGACGGCGAGATCGCTCCAGGTGTCGGAGCCCACCACGCTGGCATCGGCGCGGTGGCCGTCGGCCATCACGACGACGATGCGTGTCGCGCCCTCCACCACGTGCTGGTTGGTGACGAGGTGGCCGTCGCTCCGGAACATCACCCCGGCACCGCGCAGCCGGCGGTCGACCCCCTCCACCTCGATCTCTATGCCCACGATCCCGGGCCGCACCACCCGGCTGATGGCCAGGGCCTCGGGCGACGCGCTCCCGGCGTCCGCATCCAAGGTGTCCGACCTTTGGGCCACCCGCTCGATGACCGGCACGCGCAGGATCCGGCGCAGATTGCCCGTTGCACTCACGAGGCCGAGGGCGAAGAGGGCCCCCGTGAGCCCGGAAAGCAGGGCCACCACCCACAGCTTCGGGGAGGCACCGGCACGCGTTCGCCGCCCTGGCGGCAGGCCATGCTCACCCAGCTCCGAGGGGTGCCGCCACAGACGATCGTCGGGCGGGAGGAGGCGGGGATGGTGCCCTTCGTCGCCGAGCGGGTCGTCGGGCTCCATCACGGTCGAGAATAACGACGCGGCCTGCGAGAGGGACGTCGGGGGCCGGCCAGCGGCGACTCACTACCATTGGCCCGTGCAAGTCGCGGCACTTCCCCGCCCTGACGGCGCCGATTGGGTGGACCTCGCCACGGGGCCGTTGCCCACGGCGGACGCTCTCGCGTGGGCCGCCGTCCCCGGCTGTGGCGCCGTCGTGGTGTTCGCCGGCACCGTGCGCGACCACGCCGAGGGGCGCACGGGTGTCGTCTCCCTCGAGTACGAGGCCTACGAGGAGCAGGTCGGGCGGCGCCTGCGGGCGGTGGTCGGGGAAGCCCGGCTGCGCTGGCCTGCGGTCGGCCGGCTGGTGATCCTCCATCGCGTTGGCGCGCTCGCCGTCACCGAGGTCTCGGTGCTGGTGGTGGTGTCCGCGCCACATCGTCCCGACGCGTTCGACGCCGCCCGCTGGTGCATCGACACGGTGAAGTCCACCGTCCCCATCTGGAAGCGGGAGACGTGGGAGGGCGGCACCGACTGGGGCACGAGCGCCGTCGCCGTGGCCGACGTGCCCGTGGCCGACGCAGCCGATGTCGCCTCGTGAGCAACCTCCTCTATCTTCTCGCCGCGCTGACCCTCAGCGTGGTCGGCTCGGTCGCCCTGTGGTACCGGCACCGCAAGCCTCGCTCCATGGAATTCGGGGTGGACGAGTTCCAGCGCGAGCTGAGAGCCCTCGCACCTGAACGGCGCGAGGGTGACTGAAGGCCCGGGACGGTAGATGGCCCGCGACCTCGCCATCGACCTCGGGACGGCCAACACCCTCGTCTACGCGCGCGACCGCGGCATCGTGCTCAACGAGCCCACGGTCATCGCCTTGAACGAGAAGACCCAGGCCGTCCTCGCCATGGGCCACGACGCGTGGCAGATGATCGGCCGCACTCCCGGCTACATCGTGGCCGTGCGCCCGCTGCGCAAGGGGGCCATAACCGACTTCGACATCACCCAGCGCATGATCCGGCTGCTGCTCAAGCGAGCGGGTGTCACCCGGTTCAACCGGCCACGCGTGCTCATCTGCGTCCCCTCCGCGATCACCGAGGTCGAGCGTCGAGCCGTGGAGGAAGCGGCCCGGCGGGCCGGCGCCGCCGACCCGTACCTCATCCACCAGCCCATGGCCGCCGCCATCGGCGCCGGCCTGCCGATCCACGAGCCGCTGGGCAACATGGTGGTCGACATCGGCGGTGGCACCACCGAGACGGCGGTCATCTCCCTCGGGGGCATCGTCGCCCTCCAGGCCATCCGCGTCGGCAGCTTCGACATCGACGCGTCGATCCAGACGTACGTGCGCCGGGATTACGGCATGGCCATCGGCGAGCGCACGGCCGAGGAGATCAAGCTGGCCATCGGCTCGGCCTATCCGGTCGACGACTCGATCAAGGCGGAGGTGCGCGGGCGCGACCTCATGACCGGATTGCCCAAGACGGTGATCCTGTCGCCCGACGAGGTGCGGGCCGCCATCGACGAGCAGGTGAGCGCCATCGTCGACTCGGTGGTGCAGTGCCTCGGCCAGGCGCCGCCGGAGCTGGCTCAGGACCTCATCGGCCAGGGCATCCACCTGGTGGGCGGCGGCGGCATGTTGCGCGGCCTGGACCGGCGCCTCCAGGAGGAGACGGCCATACCGGTCCACCTCGTCGACGCCCCGCTCGAATGCGTCGTCCTCGGCGCCGGCCGTTGCCTGGAGGCCTTCGACTCCCTGAAGGTGATGTTCATGGGAGCCGATCGCTGACGTCGGGGCGGCCGCCGACCGGGGATCGGGTGCCCTTGGGATCGCCGTCCTGTGCCAGCCGGAGCCGGGAGGCCAGCACACCTGCCACCACCCTGACGCCGGGCTGGCGGAGCATCTCGCTGTGGTCGCCCTCCAGCTGGATCCGCATGATCGGCCCCTCGTGGGTGCGACCCCAACCGAGGTCCCAGCTCCCGGCCGTCCAGCACGAGACCCACGTGCAGAACAGGTGCAGCGGGGCGGCGTAGCCCGACGGGTCGTAGTGCTTGGCGACCTCCATGGCGCTGTCCACGTCGAGCAGCCACGCGTCGTCCCACTCGGGCTCCTCCGGTGCAGGCAGGCGCTCGGCCCCTGAGCCGAAGCGATGACGTAGGCCGTGCTGCACCAGCCGTGCCGCCCGCCGGGGCCCGAGGCTGACGAGCCGGCGGGCGTGGAGCGCGGCGCGGCGGGCTCGGATCGAGCGGCCCTCGGCCCGCCTGAGCGCACTCGGCGATTCCCCGTCGAAGATGGCGAGGAACGCGATCGCGTCACCCGCGGCAGTGAGCTGCCGGGCGACCTCGTAGGCGAGGATGCCGCCGAACGAGTATCCGCAGAGGTGGTACGGCCCGGCGGGCTGCGCCCGCTTCATGACCGTCACGAGGCCGGCTGCGAGGCGCTCGATGCTGACGCGAGGGTCGAAGTGTCGGCCCGTACGCTCGGGCAGCAGGCCGAGCAGCGGCTGATCCGGACCGAGCACCTCCGTGAAGTGGCGGAGGGCGAGGATTCCGGCCTCGCCGGGATGGACGAAGAACAGCGGCGGCCGGGTGCCCTCGGCCTGCACGACCACCAATTGCGTGGTGCTGCTCGCCGCCAGGTTCTCCTCGCCCAGGACGGCGGCCAGGCGCGCGATGGTGTTGCCCCGCTCGAAGAAGGTGCTGAGCGTGGGACGCCGGTTGAACACCGACGCGACCTCGGCCAGCATCTGGACGGCGAGGAGCGAGTCGCCGCCGAGGTCGAAGAAGTCGTCGCTCACGCCCACGTCCTCGGCGTCGAGGACGCGTCGCCAGATGCCGACCAGGAGCTCCTCGACGTCGTTGCGAGCGGCCACCGAACCGGTGGCGCGGATCGGGCGCGGCAGCGCGGCGCGGTCGACCTTGCCGTGGACGGTCAGAGGTAGATGGTCGACGATCACGAACATCGACGGCACCATGTGCGAGGGGAGCAGGCGGGCGCTGTGTGCGTGCAGCTCCGATTCCGACGGCGGCCGGTCGCCGACGGGGACGACGTACCCGACGAGGTGGCGCGCCCGGCCGTCGCCCCACGCGACGACGGTGGTGTCCTTCACGCCCGGATGCTCGGCCAGCACCGACTCCACCTCGCCGAGCTCGACCCGGAAGCCGCGCACCTTCACCTGGTCGTCCACCCGGCCGAGGAACTCGATGGCGCCATCGCTGCGGAACCGGCCGAGATCGCCCGTACGGAACAGCCTGGCCCCCGAACGAGAGCTGAACGGGTCGGGGAGGAATCGCTCCGCCGTGAGGTCCGGCCGGTTGAGGTAGCCGAGTCCGACACCGGCACCGCCGACGAAGAGCTCTCCTGGGACGCCCACCGGCACCGGCTCGAGATTCCGGTCCAGGAGATAGGTCCGGACGTTGTCCACCGGGCGGCCGATGGACGGCACGTCGCGTTCCCGCTCGGCGTCCCACGGTCGAACCCGTCCCGCGGTGGCGAGAACGGTGCACTCCGTCGGCCCGTAGTGGTTGACGAGGTCCACGGACCACCCCACCGAAGGACGCTTCCGCAACCGGTCGCCTCCCGTCAGCAGGGTTCGGAGGCGCCCGTTGGCGGGCACGGGCCGGTCGATGACGAGCTCGGCCACCGGCGTCGGAAGGAACGTGACGGTGACGCCGGCGGTCGCGAACCAGTCCCACAGCAGCTCCGGCGAGGCACGCGTCTCCTGGTCGGGCACGTGGACAGAGGCACCGGCGGCGAGATACGGCCAGAGCTCCCACGCCGACGCGTCGAAGCCGACGGAGGCCACCAGCGAGGCGTGGTCGTCGACGCCGACGGCGTACGCGCGCCGGTGCCACGTGACCAGGTTCATCAGGCTCCTGTGGGTGACGACGGAGCCCTTCGGCCGCCCCGTCGATCCCGAGGTGTAGATGACGTACGCCGGGTCGTCGGGACGCGGTGGGGCAATCGAATCGTCGGGGCCGCCGAGCGCCGCCGCCTGGATCTCGGCATCGTCGCGGCCGATGCTCACGATCCTGCACCCGATGTCGGGAACGGCCCCGAGGAGGTGGTCCTGGGTGAGGAGGATGCGGGCGGCGGCGTCTTCCAGCACGTAGGCGAGCCGCTCCGACGGGTAGCCGGCGTCGAGCGGGACGTAGGCAGCGCCCGCCTCGAGCACAGCCAGGAGAGCGACCACGAGGTCGCTGCTCCGGTCCATGCACACGGCGACGAGGTCCCCGCGTCCTGCGCCGGACCGGTGCAGGAACGCGGCCAGGCGTCCGGCCCGCGCCCGGACCTCGCCGTACGTCAGACCACCGCCTCCGTCGACGACGGCGAGGCGCTCGGGCGCGACCTCGGCCACCTGGGCCACAACGGTGGTGTCCTCGGGGAAGGGAGTGTCGGTCTCGTTCCACTCGACGAGGACCAGCCGGCGTTCGTCGTCGGACAGGATCGGCAGTCGGGCGACCGGGCCCGCCGGAGGGACGGACCCGCTGTCGAGCAGGGCGCGCAGGTGGCCCATCATGCGGGAGACGGTGGGCGGATCGAAGATCGAGGCAGCACCCTCGAGCGTCATCTCCATCCTTCCTGCCGAGTCGTCGACCTGCAGGACGAGGTCGGGTTCGGCGTCGTCCACCGTGTCGTTTTCGGCTGCCCGGCGCGCGTTCCCTGCGGCGAGGGACGAGTGGAGTGACGAACCCACCTCTACGTGGAGCACGTGTTGAGACCCATCCGGAGGCGACGGGTTCGCCTGCCGGAAGGCGCGCTCCGTGTCGATCACCACCTCGACGAACGACGCATCGGGATCCGGTTCGCCGATCTCGATCCGCTGGCGGCGAACCGAGGCAGCGAGGGCGGGGCGGGGTCGTTCGTCGGGTGTGAGGAAGGCCACCAGGCGGAGGTCCCCGTCGTTGCCGTATCGACGCAACAGGACGGAGAAGGCGGCGAGGACGACGGTGAGGGGCGTCGACTCCGTCTCCGAGGCCAGCTGCACGAGTCCGTCCGCCGTGCGTCCGTCGACGCACGCCGCTTCGCGCCATCGCTCCCTGCCCGCCTTCGCCCACGGCCGATCTTTGGGCAGGTGGACGAACGACGAGACCTCCTCCGCCGTGTCCACCGATGCCAGGCCGACCTCCCGCGTCGCACCCGGCTCGCGGCCATCTGCCATCCCATAAGGGTAGAACGGCTCGTTCGGGGTGCCGGTCCCGGCGCGGCGCCGGTAGTTTCACCCGCGTGAGCTCCGCCCGACCGCTCCTTGCCTCGATCTCGACCGCCCTCCTCGACGAGGGACGCCAGCTCGCTCCCGAGGAGCTGCTAGACGTGGCGGGGATCCCTGATTCGGCGATCCCGTCCCTTGCCGCGCTGGCCCACGAGGTGCGGTTGGCGTGGTGCGGACCGGACGTGGAGGTCGAGGGAATCCTGTCGGCCCGCACCGGCGGTTGCCCGGAGGACTGCAGTTTCTGCAGCCAATCGGCGCGCTTCGAGTCACCGGTGGTGGCCACGCCCCTTCTCGACGCGGCGTCTGTCCTCGCCGCGGCCAGGGAGACGGCGGCGCTCGGTGCGTCGGAGTTCTGCATCGTGCTGGCCGTCCGCGGTCCCGACGAGCGGACGATGGGCCGGCTCGAGGAGCTGGTGCCGATGGTGAGGCGGGAGACCGGCCTGGACGTGGCCGTCAGCGCCGGGATCCTCGACCGGTCGCAGGCGGCCAGGCTGGCCGCCGCTGGCACCCACCGCTACAACCACAACCTCGAGACGGCCCGCTCGTTCTTCACCCAGGTCGTCACCACGCATACATGGGAGGAGCGGTTCGACACCTGCACCCTGGTCCACGCCGCCGGGATGCAGTTGTGCTGCGGTGTTCTCCTCGGCATGGGCGAGAGCCGGGATCAGCGCCTGGAGCTGCTGGAGCAGCTGCGGGCGGTGGATCCCGTCGAGGTCCCGGTCAACTTCCTGAACCCGCGACCGGGGACGCCGCTCGCCAAGCGCTCCCCGGTGGAGCCGCTGGAAGCCATCCGCTGGATCGCCCTGTTCCGCCTCGCCCTGCCCGGGGTCATTCTCCGCTACGCAGGTGGTCGGGAGATCACCCTTCGCGACCTCCAGGCCATGGGCATGACGGCCGGGATCAATGCCCTCATCGTCGGCAACTACCTCACCACGCTCGGGCGTCCACCGGCCGACGACCTGGCCATGCTGGCGGACCTGCGGATGCCGGTGGCCTCGCTGTCGAAGGTGCTCTGACCGACATGGCCGCCGATCCGGTCCACTGCGACGGCTGCGGTGGCCCGGCCGAGAGGTGCGACGGGTCGTGCCGCTCCGCGCTCGACCCGCCGCGCCACTGCCCGGCGTGCGGACTCCGGATGGTCGTCCAGGTGACCCCCTCCGGGTGGACGGCGCGCTGCCGGGACCATCCTCAGCTGTCGAGTCGAGGCCTCACCACTCGCTGACGCGTCTGCTCGGAGGCGCCAGCGCGTGGACGAGGCCGTCGATGGTGGTCACCAGGCGCAGCCGAGAGCGCTTCTCGAGCCAATCGGCGTTCCCGGCGTGGACGGGGTCGTCCGGCCGGTAGCGGTTGAGGAAGACCACGGGCCGACGCGGGAGGGCGGCGGCGCAGAGGAGAACGGCGTTGATCGCGCCCAACCCGGCGTCGGCCACCAGCACCACGTCGTCGGGTCGGAGGGCGCACGCGAGATGGACGTTGTCGGCGTCGGCGGCCAGCGGGGAGCGGGGTCCACCCGCGCCCTCCACCAGGCCGACGTCGGTACCCGGTGGCCAGCGAAGTTCGGCGACCAGGTCGCCGAGGGTGAACGGGGCCAGGCCAAGGGCCTCGGCCGCCATCGGAGGGGCCATTTCGGCGGCGAGCCACCGGTGGGGAGGGCACACGTCGCCGACCGCCTCGCCGGTCGCCGCAGCCAGGACGTCGGCGTCGGTGGCGTGGGATCCCGGTTGGTGGGACTGGACCGGCTTGCGGACCGCCGTCGACGAACCGTGCCGGCGCAGGCCCCAGGCCAGGGATGCCGTCACCCAGGTCTTCCCGACGCCCGTCCCCGTTCCCAGCACGAGCACCAACCGGCGTGGTCGGCCCGTCGGCGCTCGGGAATCGGGACGACGGGGGGCCCGGGCCTGCGTGGCAGCGGCCGCGGCAGCCGGCCGCCCGGGTCGCAGGCCCCGCAGGCCGCGCAGGGCAGCGGCCAGGCGCTCGACGTGCTCGGATGTGTGGGCCGCAGTCAGCGAGATCCTCAGCCTCGACGTGCCCGGCGCGACGGTGGGCGGGCGGATGGCGGGCACGAGGAGTCCCCGCTCCAACAGCTCGGCCGACGCGGCCAGCGCCGCCTCCTCGTCCCCGATCATCACCGGGATGATCGGGCTGGGATGGCCCGGGACGAGGCGGTCGACGTGTTGGCGGAGCCGGGCTCGCAAGGCGTCGCCCTCCGGGGAGCAGACGACACGCACGGCGGCGAGCGCGGCGGCCGAGTCGGCAGGTGTCGACGCGGTGGTGAAGACGAACGAACGGGCCCGCTGGACGACGAGGTCGCAGAGGGCGGCGGGGCCGGCGACGAAGCCGCCGAGGGCGCCGAGCGTCTTGGAGAGCGTCCCGACCCACAGCCAATGGTCGCGGTGCCCGGCCGGCGGGCGCTCGAGCACGCCATGGGCGTCGTCGACGACCAGCAGGGCGCCTGCTTCGGCGCACAGCGCCGACAGCTCGTCCAGCGGAGCGACGTCGCCGTCCATCGAGAACACCGACTCGGTCACCACCGCCACCCGCCCGGGTGCGGCGAGGATGGCCCGCTCGACGGCATCCACGTCGCCGTGCGGAGTCACCACGACCTCGGCGCGCGACAGCCTGCAGCCGTCCACGATCGACGCGTGGTTCAGCCCGTCGCTGATGATCGTGACACCCGGTCCTCCCACCGTCTGGAGCACCCCGACGTTGGCGGCGTACCCGGTGGGAAAGAGGACGGCCGCCTCGGTGCCCTTCCAAGCCGCCAGCTCGACCTCGAGCCGCCGGTGCAGCGGCCGGGCGCCGGCGACCAACCGGGCCGACCCTGCGCCCGTGCCCCAGCGGTCGACGGCGTCGCGGGCGGCGGCCACGACCTCGGGGTGGCGGGTGAGGCCGAGGTAGTCGTTGGACGCGAAGGACACCACCGCGGTCCGGCCGCCGTCTGCACTCGGGTCGCCGGATTCGCCGGCGGGGAGCCCGACGACGGGTCCGGGCCCGTCCAGGTCCCGAACCGTGCGCCACCGGCCGGCGGCCCGTATCCGGGTGGCCTCGCCGTCGGCCCAGGCCGCCCAGCCGTCCATTCAGGCGTCCATCAGCCGGCGGCCACCTCGGCCAGCGCGGCGACCAGCACGTCGACGATGCGGTCGATCTCAACGGCGGTGATCGTGAGTGGCGGGACGATGACCACCACGTCGCCCAGAGGGCGCAGCAGCACTCCGCGGCGCACGGCCGCGGCGCAGACCCGCCGTCCCCGTCGGGCCCCGGAACGCGGGAGCAGCTCCACGCCGGCCATCAGGCCCTGGACGCGCACATCGTGCACCTCCGGTCTCGGCCGGACGCGTTCGTCGAGGCGGTCCGTGAGCTGGGCCGACCGAGCGGCCACGTTGGCGAGCACATCGCCCTCCTCCAGGAGGCGGAGGTGACGCAGGGCGACGGCGGCGGCGAGGGCATTGCCGCCGTAGGAGTGCCCGTGGAGGAAGGTGCGCGGCCCGGGGTCGTCGCCCAGGAACGCGTCGAAGATGCGGCCCGACGCGACCGTGGCCGACATCGGCAGGTAGCCGCCCGTGAGCCCCTTGCCGAGGCACAGGAGGTCGGGCCGGAGGTTGGCCCGGCTGGACGCGAACAGCGTGCCCGTGCGGCCGAACCCCGTCGCCACCTCGTCGCAGATCAACAGCACGTCGTGGGCCCGGCATGCCTCCCCGAGCTTGCCGAAGTCGTCGGGCGCAGCCATGAGCATCCCTGCCGCTCCCTGCACGAGCGGCTCGAGTACCACCGCAGTCAGCTCGGCTGCATGCTCGGAGACCATGGCGGCGGCCACCTCGAGGGCGGCGGGATCGGCGAAGCTGGGCGCCCGGAGGACGGGGAAGCGCAGCGGATCGTAGAGGTCGGCACCGAAGCCGGACCCGCCCAATGAGAGTGCGCCGATGCTGTCCCCGTGGTAGCCGGCTTCGAAGGCGAGGAACGACCGGCGTTCCGGGTGTCCCTCGTTGACGCGCAACTGGAATGCCAGCTTCAGCGCCTGCTCGACCGCCGATGCGCCGTCCGAGGCGAACACGAGATGGGGCCGGTCGACCGGCACCACGGTGGCGAGCGCCTCGGCAAGCTCGGTGACGACGACGTTGCCGTGGCCGAGCAGGGTCGAGTGGGCGACGCGCCCGAGCTGCTCGCGCAACGCCTGATCCAGCTCGGCGACCAGGTGACCGAGGGTCGAGACCCACAGCGACGAGATGGCGTCGAGGTAGCGCTTGCCGTCGACGTCGATGAGCTCGTGGCCCTCGGCCCGCTCCACCATCACCGGCTCCTCGTCGAGGAATGCCGCCATCTGCGTGAAACCGTGCCAGACGACGGCGGCGTCCCGCTTGGCCCAGGACGCGCTGCTAGCCAAGGTCGCTGCCCCCGTACTCCCCGACAGGGAGCCAGGCGTCGTCACCGGCATCGGCGAGCAGGTCCTCGGCCGCCTGACGGACCTGCCAGTCGCGATCGCCGAGCGCCCGCCGGAGTGCCGCCTCCACATCGGGTCCCTCGAACGGGGCCAGGGCCAGCACGGCCCGGCGTCGGACGGCCGGCTTGTCGGCCGTGGCGGCCAGGATGGCGGGCAAGCCGCCGGGATCGCCCAATGCACCGAGGGCGGCGACGGCCGCTTCCCGGCACAGGGCGTCGCCGTGCGTGTTCGCCACCTCGGCCAGCGCCTCCACCACGCCGGCCACCCGTGCCCGCTCGCCCAGTGCCCAGGCGGCCGCCTCCACCACCATGGCGTCGCTATCGGAGAGCACCGGCACCAGGTCGACGGCCGGAACCGCCACGGCCACGGCGCAGGCCCGCCGGCGCACGAGGGGGTCCGGGTCGTCCAGCGCGCCGGCCACGTCGGCGGCCGCGGCCTGGCCCAGTCTGGCCAGGGCGGCGAGGGCGGACCCCCGGACCCTTGCCGACGGGTCCCCGAGCAACGCTCGCGCCTCGACATCGCCGCCCGCCGAGCGGTGGCCTGCCGATGCCGCCATGCCGCGACGGCGGGCCTCGTCGGCGGACGGCGGGACGGGCGCTGCGGGTGCCGACGGTTCCCCGGGACCCGGGCTCACGAACGCTCCCGTTCCGGGACGATGGGCTGGACGCGTCGGGGTTCGGGATGCATCGGCGTGAGGAACTGCGCCGGGGCCCGCGCCTGATCGCGGGCCCACGCGCACGGGAGTGGCGGGCGGCCGGCGAGGCGCGGCCGGCAGGCTGCGACGAACCGCCGGAGGCCGTCGAATCGGTCGCCCGATGTGGGCCGGAAGGCGGCTTTCGCGGCCTTGGGGTGGGGTTGCCGGCAGTCAGGAATGATGCACACTGTTGCACCATGGGAACGACCCGGCGCCTCGCTCTCGTCCTCTGCATCGGCCTGTTCGTGTCGAGCACCGGCGCCATCTGGGTGCAGCGGACGGACGAGGCCTCGGCCCGCCCCGACGATCCCACGCTGAACGCCGCCGAACCCACCACGACCACGACCGCAGCGCCCGTGACCACGGCGCCGCCCACGACCGCCGCCCCTGCGCCGGCGCCCACGGCGGTGGCTCCGGTGCGCCCCCCGAAGAACCCCTACGTGCCCGAGCCGCTGGTGCAGATCGGCACCATCGAGATCCCGAAGATCGGCCTGACGCACGAGATCTTCGACGGCATAAGCCTGCGCACCATCGACCACGGCCCGAGCCACTGGCCCGGAACGGCCATGCCGGGGCAGGTCGGCAACGCCGTCTTCGCCGGCCACCGCGTGACCCACAGCCACCCGTTCCGGAACATCGACCAGCTGGCACCCGGCGACGAGGTCATCTTCACGATCGACGGCACGCGGTCCACCTACGTGGTCACCGGCTCGGAGGTGGTCACCCCGAAGACCCTGCAGATCGTGAACCAGTCGCCCACACCGACGGCGACGCTGTTCGCGTGCCACCCGCCCGGATCGGCCAAGTTCCGCTTCGTGGTCCATCTCTCGTTGCGCTCCTGACCGTCTCAAGGTGGCGCCGGCCCCGGCCGACAACCAAGGCGGAAAGGAGAGGTCCATGTCGTTCATGGTCAACTTCCGCAGCGCCGAGGGAAAGCCGGGGTACCACCCGACCGATTCCCTGGAAGAGGCGGTCCGTTTCGTCGAGCACCTGCGGAATCAGGAGCAGGTGGCCGACGCGAGGGTCTGGCGTCTTCAAGAGGTGCCCCTGGAAGTGAAGACGTATTACAAGGTCGTCGTTCCCTCGGGTGTCGCCGCTCCTGCGCCGGTCCCCGTTCCGGAGGCGGTCGTCCCTGCGCCGCCGATGGCGGAGGAGGGAACGTCCAAGGTCGAGCCCGCCGATGCGGTGGGCGCCGGCGGCGCCAACGGCGCCCGGTTCGGCCGCTTCAACCGGACCTGATCTCCAGCTGATCCCGCGCCAGGACCGCTGCGCCCGTTGAGGCGCAGCGGTCCTGGCGCCTGCGACGTCATCCCACGGCGCGCCGGAGGGCGAGGCTGACGGCGAAGATCGCGATCGTTATCAGCCCGGCGACGATCACGCCGACGGAGACTGCCACGCCGAGCAGCCCGAAGGCGGACCGGACGCGGTGGCTGGCTTCGGGCGGCGCCGCGCTCGAGCGCACTGTGGTGCGGGCCGACGAGTAGGACTCCGGTGTCGGCGCAGGGCGGGAGGGCGCCCGAGCCGTGGATCGGGCCGGGCTTGGCGCAGGCGGGCGCTCGGCCGGCCGCTGCGCCACCGCCGGCTCCACCCGGGTCGGCGGTTCTTCGAACACGACCCGCTCCGGCTCCGGCGCAGGCGCCGACTCCCACCAGGGGTGCTCCGCAATGCCCGACCACTCTTCAGCGCCGTCGTCGGTGCTCTCGGTCTCCGGTGCCGTGACCCTCTCCGGCGCCGGCGGCGCAGCCTGCTCGGGCTCCGTCGCCTCGAGCTCCGGCAGTGGCGGGTCCACCATCGCGGGCGGCGGGGCCACCGGCTCTTGTACTTGGAGGTCTGGTTCGGGCGCGAGGTCCGGGGCGACCCGCTCCCACACCGGCTCTGGGGCCTGCTTCGCCGCTGCCACCGGTTCCGCCGATTCCACGGGAACCGGTTCCACGGCGACCGCCTCGGCCGGTTCCGCGGCGGGTTCTGGCTCCGGCTCCGGCTCTGCCGCCACCGGCTCGACCGGCTCCGGCTCTGCCGCCACCGGCTCGACCG
>DATAIT010000102.1 GCA_036262515.1 Acidimicrobiales bacterium
GGGCGCTGCCAGGTCGACCACATCGAGCCGTGGGCGGCCGGCGGGCGGACCCAGGAGCACAACGGCCGGCTGTTGTGCGGGTTCCACAACCGGGCCCGCAACCGACCACCGACGCCGCCGCCCCGGAAGTGACGGCGGCCGGTCGGACCAACTGATCCTTCCCGAAGTTGCAGTTCCTCGGGTCGAGGTATGCCGCGTTCTCGCCGGCCAGGTGGTGGAGCGCGGGGATTCTCGGACCTGATCCCCCTGTCAGACGCGCCCTCACCAACGGCAAGTCGAGCGCCGAGACTCCTGAGGTCGCGCGCCGGTTACAGTCCGGCTGATGGTGCGGGCGTTCACGACGTTGGGGGCGGGTCCCGACGTCGACCGTGCGTACGAGGCCGCCGTCGCCCAGGGCGGGCCGCTGGCGTCCACCGAAGCGGTGCGAGAGGTCGACGTCCCGGCTGGCGCCAACCCCTCCAAGCTCGGCACGTGGGTGCAACGGGTCGCCCAGGACCCGGACGCCACCGCCGACGTTCCGGAGGAACACCGGGCAACCGTCGAGCGGCTGGCCGCCGCCCTGCGGTCCGACCGGTCGACCTGCCTCGCCATCGCGCTCGACGGCGACCTCGCCGATCGCACCCGCGCCAGGGCCGGGGCTCCGCCCGACGCCGGCGCCTACCTCCTGTTCGGTCTGGCCGACGAAGGCTGACGGCCGCTGGTCGCTGCCACGCCCGCGCCAGCAACCGCCAGCAGGCCCCCGAGTGCGACGATCGGGACCCGCCGGCCCCGGCCCCGCCCCACGTGGACGATGGCCAGTGCGAGCTCCTGGCTGTCGTCGTCGGTGGTCCCCTTGCGGGTGTCGGACCAGAACGCCAGAGCCCGCTCGCGCTCGGAGATGACAGCGAGCTGCTGGCCGAGCGACGCCAGCCCCTGCGCGCTGCCGAAGCCGATCCGTGAGTCGAAGGTGCGCCCCGACACGGAGCGGTCGCTGAAGGTGCGGCCGCCGTCGAACGACGACGCCAGCACAGGTTCGGTCATCACGTCGGTGGGGTCGCTGCTGCGGTCGTAGAAGAGGAGATCGATCCTGCCGTCGGGAGCCACCCCGACGGTGGGCAGGGTCTGGCTGCTCCTGCGGGCGAACTGGGTGGGCCGTTCCCAGGAGCGGCCGGCGTCGTCGGACCACGAGAGGTACACGTCCCTCGCGTCGCCCCGCCCCCCATCCCAGGTGGCGAAGATGCGCCCGCTGGACGGGTCGACGGCGAAGCTGGGGGACGGTGCCCCGACGTCCGGGTAGATCCGCTGTGGCGGGACGACGTCGGAGACGACCGTGCGGTCGCCGAAGGTGGCCCCGCCGTCGCTGGACGTGAAGCTGACGACCTGCCACTGCCCGTCGTACGGCGGCCCGGTCTGGCCGTTGTGCTGCGACTCGTAGTCGAGCAGGTCGGCACCGAGGTCCAGGGCGCCGACGACGACCTCCCCGCCCTTGGCGACGAGCACGGTGGGCTCCAGGAGGAGCTGGCCCGGGCCGCTCACCGTGACGGGCGGGGCGAACGTGCGCCCGCCGTCGTCGGACGCGGCGAGCCGCAGGCTGCTGGCCGCGGCCGAGCCGGCCTGGAACGGCGTGTCGGCGGCGACCTGCACCCACGACACGAGCACCCGGGGGCCGGCGACGGCCAGCCGGGCGTGGAACGCCTTGGGGCCGGTGACGGCGACTGCGGTTCCCGCCGGCTTGCCGCCGGCGAAGCGCTGGAGGTACACGCCGGTGCTCCCGTTGAAGTTCTCGAGCATGGCGGTGTAGAGCACGAGCAGGTCGCCGTCCGGGGCGAAGGCGACGTCGGGCCAGTAGCACCTGGTCGCCGGGTCGGGGGCCACCGGGTCGCTGGGCGACCAGTTCCGGCCCCCGTCGGCCGACACCGACACCGTGCAGTTGGTGACCGGCGTGTCGATCTTGTCGGCCACCGCCATGACGGCGGGGTTCGTCGGGTCGACGGCGGCGGCGGGCGAGTTGTGGGCCGTGATGCTCGGGCGCGGATCGGTGCTCAGGAATGCGAACGCCGTGGTGCGCAGGCTCGGCCCCGTGGTGGCGAGGCCGAGACCGGCCAACCCGAGCCCCAGCGCCACGAGGCCGGCGGCAGCCACGCGAGCCGACGTACGCGACGGCCGGGCCAAGTCACGACGTCCCGGTGGCCGACCCGGGCCGGCGGGCGACCACGGTGACGAGCGGCGGCAGCACGACCGCGTCATCGCCCGGATCGACCCCGGTGAGGGCGGCCAGGTAGTCGTGCACGGCGCCAGGGCCGGCACCGGCGGGGGCTTCGGCCCATGCGTCCACGACCTCCAGGCCGGCCTGGCGGACGAGGGCGGGCAGCCGGGCGCCCACGTCGGGATGGCGGGCGTCGGGCATCGACAGCGGTGCCCCGTCGATGCGGCCGGCGGATGTGATCGGCTCCTGGGCCACGACCCAGCCGGCCGGACGCACGGCGGCGCCCATCCGGCGCAGCACCGCCACTGGGTCGAGGACGTGCATGAGCACGAACCGGCAGAAGGCCAGGTCGACCGGCTCGGGAAGCAGCAGGTCCTCGCCCGACTGGGTCAGGGCGACGACCTGGGCATGGGCCGCCGCCGCCTGCGCCGTCTCGTCGCGCGAGCGCGGGTCGCTGTCGACGGCGTACACGCGGCCGTCGCGGCCCACCAGCTCCGCCAGCGCCACGGTGACGTCGCCGCCACCGGCGCCCACGTCGACGCACCGCCAGCCCTCGCGCAGCCCGAGGCGGTCGAGGGCGGTGGCGAGCGGCCTGCGGTACACGTCGTTGCGCAGGCCGAGCTCGATCACCACCGCATCATTGCCCGCCCGGGGCGCCGGCACCGCCCGCGCCGCGCCCGCGCCGGTCCACGAAGGCGAGGTTTCCTAGAGTCGGCCCGTCGTGGGGACGGACCTCCAGCGCGCGCTGCTCTCGTGGTCTGCGTCGGCGCGCCGCGACCTGCCGTGGCGGCGGACGCGGGACCCCTGGGCCGTCGTGGTGAGCGAGGTGATGCTCCAGCAGACGCAGGTGGTCCGGGTCGTGCCCCGGTACACCGCGTTCCTGCGGCGGTTCCCGACACCCGCGGCGTGCGCCGAGGCGCCGCTGGCCGACGTGGTCCGGGCGTGGGCTGGGCTCGGGTACAACCGGCGAGCCGTGAACCTCCGCCGCCTGGCGACGGCGGTGGTCGAGCGCCACGGAGGGCATCTGCCCGACGATCTGGCGTCGCTGGTGGCGCTGCCGGGCGTGGGCCCCTACACGGCGCGAGCGGTCCTCGCGTTCGCCTTCGAACGGGACGTGGGCGTGGTCGACGTCAATGCGGCGAGGGTGCTGGCTCGCACCGCTGGCCGCCCGGTCACGGCCGGCGAGCTCCAGGCGCGCGCCGACGCCCTGGTGCCGCCCGGGCAGGGGTGGGCGTGGAACCAGGCCGTGCTCGACCTGGGTGCGACCGTGTGCACCAAGCGGGCCCCGGGCTGCGCAAGCTGCCCGGTGGCGGCGTGGTGCGGCTGGCGGTCCTCGCCGGCCGGCGTCGACCCGGTGGTCGGCTCGGCAGGCACGGGCGGGACGCAGAGCCGGTTCTCCGGATCGGACCGCCAGGGGCGCGGACGCCTGGTGCACGCGCTGCGGACCGCTCCGGTGGCCTGGAGCGCGGTGGCCGAGGCGGCCGGGTGGCCCGGCGACGATGCGCGGGCGCGGCGGGTGGCGGCCACGCTCGTCGCCGACGGGCTGGCCTGCGACGACGGGGCGCTACTCCGCCTCCCCGGCACGTGACCGACCGACGGCCGGCCAAGGCCGCCTTCAGGGACACGCTCCGCCGCCCGATACCCTCTGTCATGGCTCACGCGTGGCTCGACGGCCTTCTGTCCGCCATGGAGTCGCAGGACGCGTCAGACCTCCACGTGAAGGTCGGCTCGCCGCCCCGGGTGCGCGTGCACGGCGACCTGCGGCGCCTCGAGGGCCAGCCGGTGCTCACCAGCGAGCTCACCGCGGAGATGGCAGCCGCCATCATGCGCCCCGAGGTGGCCGAGCAGTTCGCCACTCGCAACGAGGCCGACTTCGCCTACGCCGTTCCCGGCTCCGGCCGATTCCGCGTGAACGTCTTCCGCCAGCGGGGCTCGGTGGCGATGATCTTCCGCCGCGTGCGCACGTCGGCAGCCAGCTTCGCATCCCTCGGCCTGCCCGACGTGGTCGCCCGGCTGTCCAACGAGCACCGGGGGCTGGTGCTCGTCACCGGGCCGACCGGCTCGGGCAAGACCACCACCCTCGCCGCCATGATCGACCACATCAACCGCACGCGCGAGGTGCACATCGTCACCATCGAGGACCCGATCGAGGTCCTCCACCACGACGAGTTGGCCGAGATCAACCAGCGGGAGATCGGGTTCGACACCGACAACTTCGCGTCGGCCATGCGGGCCGCCATGCGCCAGGACCCCGACGTGATCCTCGTGGGCGAGATGCGCGACCAGGAGACGGTGGCCGCCGCCCTCAGCGCGGCGGAGACCGGTCACCTCGTCTTCTCCACCCTCCACACGATCGACGCCACCGAGACGGTGAACCGCATCGTCGACTTCTTCCCGCCGCACCAGCAGAACCAGATCCGGGTGGCGCTGGCCGGTTCCCTGAAGGGCACCATCTGTCAGCGGCTCGTGCCCACGGCCGACGGGTCGGGACGGGTTCCGGCTCTCGAGGTCATGGTGGTGAACGGCCGTCTCCAGCAGTGCATCGTCGACCCGCAGCGCACAGGCGACATCCACGAGATCGTGGCCGACGGCGAGTACTACGGCATGCAGACGTTCGACCAGGCGCTGGTGAAGCTCTACCAGGCAGGTGCCATAGACCTGCGGGGCGCCATGATGACGGCGTCGAACCCCCACGACCTGAAGGTCATGCTCCAGCAGCGGGGCCTGGTGGGCACCGCCGCCTCCTCGGCCGCTCGCTGACGTCGTCGAGCGCGCCGACCGCCGCCGGCCGGGACGGCCCGATGCGACGCCTACGATGCGCGCCATCTCCGGCCCCTCCGACCTCATAGGCGACGGCGACCTCAACGCCGCCGTCCCGGCCCAGCCCGGCGCCGCACCCACCTTCGACGCCGCCCGGTTCCGCCAGGTGCTCGGGCACTTCTGCTCCGGTGTCACCGTCGTCACCTCGGTCATCGCAGAAGAGCCGGTGGGGTTCACGGTGCAGTCCTTCTCGTCGGTCTCCCTCGACCCGCCGCTCGTCGCGGTGTGTCCGGCCCGCGTGTCCACGAGCTGGCCGCGCATCCGCTCGTCCGGGGTCTTCTGCGTCAACGTGCTGCGCGAAGACCAGGAGGCCGTCGCCCGGGTCTTCGCCACGCGCGGCGCCGACAAGTTCCGCGGCGTGGGATGGACGCCGTCGGTGTCCACCCGCTCGCCCGTGCTCGACGGCGCGCTGGCGTGGATCGACTGCCGCATCGAGGCGGAGCACGACGGGGGCGACCACCTGGTGGTGCTCGGCCGGGCGGTGGGCCTGGACCTCGGCCACGAGGGGCGGCCGCTGTTGTTCTACCGGGGCGGCTACGGCCGCTTCGAGCACTGAACGGACGGCGCTGATGGCGGCGTCGGTCGCCGTCGGCCTGGTGCTCCTCGTGGCAGGAGCGGCCAAGCTCCGCCAACCGGAGTGGCCGGCCACCGCCGCCGCCTTCGGCGCGCCCCGCTGGCTGTCGTCGACGATCCCCTGGGTGGAGGTCGGGCTCGGGGCCCTGCTCGTCACCGCCGTCGGTCTGCCGTGGACGGCGCTGGCCGCCGCCGGGCTGGTGACCGCCTTCACCGCCATGGTGGCGGTCCGGCTCGTGCTCGGCCATCCCGTCCCGTGCGGCTGCTTCGGGGAGACGTCGCCCCGCCCGGTCGGGGTGGACACCCTCGCCCGCAATCTGGTCCTGCTGGGCGCCGCCATGGCCGCGGCGCTGACCAGCAGGCACCATGGCGGGCCCGGGTCGGTCGCGGTGGGGGCGCTCGGCGGCGCCGCATTCTTCGCCGCCGCCCGAGCCCGCGCCGGAGCGCGCCAGTAGTGTCCCGCCAATGGCGAGCATCCAGGAGAGCGACGTGGTGGCCGGCGTGGTGGTCGTCGACCCGACCACGCACGGTGACGCACGCGGCCGCTTCGTCGAGACCTACCGGCGTTCCTGGTTCCCCGCCGGTCGGGAGATGCTCCAGGGCAACCGGTCGGAGAAGCAGGCCGGCGCCCTCGTCGGCCTGCACTACCACCTGCACCAGGCCGACTACTGGTACCTCACCCGGGGCCGCGCCCGCGTCGTCCTGCACGATCTGCGGGAGGGGTCCCCGACCGACGGCGCCACCCTCGAGCTCGACCTCGACGGCGACGTCGAGCGGGGCGTCTTCATCCCGCCGGGCGTCGCCCACGGCTTCGCCTCCCTCACCGACCTCACGCTGACGTACCTGGTCGACGGCTACTACAACGCGGCCGACGAGCTCGGCCTGGCCTGGGACGACCCCTCGGTGAAGGCCGACTGGGGCGTCGTCGACCCCATCGTGTCCGAGCGTGACCGCACGAACCCGTCGCGGGACGACATTCCCCCAGGGCGCCGACCCTACTGGGGACTGCGCACCTGAAGATTCTCGGCCGCCGGACGCCGCCATTGGCCCGAAGGGCCCGAATGGTCCGCTGACTAGTCGGATCGGGGATGGAATCCTGGTTCTCGACCACGTACAGTGGTCGTGGGGAAGGAGGGGCGGACGACGATGGAGCTCAGCAGGTTGGGGCAGGCGCAGGTCCTTCGCGTGGCGGCTGCGGACGTGGCGGTGTCCCGGGAGCAGTCCCGGCGCCGGCGACTGCGACGGACGGCCGTCCTGCTCACGCCGGCGGCGCTGTGGCTGTGGACGAGGGCGCTCGTCGGGAACCCGGTGCGCCCGGGGTTCCCCCACCTGCCCATCCCGCCCGAGCTGGTGCCCGGCCTGATCCTCATCGTCGTCCTGGCCCTCGTCCTGCTCGTGCCGATGCTGGGCGCCGGGCGCTCGCCCCACGTCCTGTACCGGCCGAGCGAGATCGACACGTCGCTCGACGACGTGAAGGGCGCAGGCGTGGTGGTCGAGGAGGTCGTGCGGACGCTCAACCTGTTCCTCGCCCATCGGACGTTCAAGGAGCAGATGGGGGGCACCCCCCGCCGGGCCATCCTCTTCGAGGGCCCCCCCGGCACCGGCAAGACGTACCTGGCCAAGGCCATGGCCCGGGAGGCCGGCGTCCCCTTCCTGTTCGTGTCCTCGTCGGCCTTCCAGTCGATGTACTACGGCCAGACGAACCGCAAGATCCGCTCGTACTTCAAGGCGTTGCGCAAGCACGCCCGGCGCGAAGGCGGCGCCATCGGCTTCATCGAGGAGATCGACGCCATCGGAGGCGCCCGCACCGGCATGGGCGGCACCTCGGGACGCGAGGGCGTCACCGGCGTCGTCAACGAGCTGCTCATCCAGCTCCAGTCGTTCGACACGCCGCCGCCTAGCCAGAAGGTCAGGGGCTGGCTGGTCGACCAGGTCAACCGCTGGCTGCCCGCCGCCTCGCAACTGCGCAAGGCTGCGGCACCCACCGCCAACATCCTCGTGATCGGGGCCACCAACCGGGCGGCCGACCTCGACCCGGCGCTCCTGCGCCCGGGCCGCTTCGACCGGTCGATCTACTTCGACCTCCCGAGCCGCAGCGGCCGTCGCGAGATCATCGACTACTACCTCGCCAAGAAGGCGCACCATCCCGACCTCGACGAGCCGGCCCGCCGAGACACCCTGGCCGCCATGACCTTCGGGTACTCACCGGTCATGATCGAGCACCTGCTCGACGAAGGCCTGGTCTGGGCCCTGCGCCGTGGCGCAGAGGCGCTCAACTGGGACGACCTCCAGCAGGCCCGCATGACCGAGGAGCTCGGCCTCAAGCACCCGGTGGAGTACACCGAGGACGAGCGCCGCACCATCGCCACCCACGAGGCCGGGCACGCCACCGTCGCCCATCTGGTCGGCAAGGGCCGCAAGCTCGAGGTGCTGTCGATAATCAAGCGGGGAGCGTCGCTCGGCCTCCTCGCCCACTCCGAGACCGAGGAGCGCTTCACCAAGACGCGCTCGGAGATCGTGAGCCTGATCCAGATCGCCTTCGGCGGCATGGTCGCCGAGGAGCTGTTCTTCGGCGAGTCCGGCACGGGTCCGAGCGGCGACCTCGACGCCGCCACCCGCGCCGCCGCCCAGATGGTGGGGTCGCTCGGCATGGGCGGCAGCCTCGTCTCGCTCGACGCCGCCTCCGCCGGCATGGGGGCCAACATCGTCACCAAGGTGCTGGCCAGCGACGAGGGCCGGGCGGCGCTCGAGCAGATCCTCGACGACGCCAAGGCGGCCGTCACCACCATGCTCGGCGGCAACCGGCACCTGGTGGAGGCACTCCGGGACGCCCTGCTCGACCGCGAGGAGCTGGTCGGCGACGAGATCACCGGCGTGCTGCTGGCGGCGGGGAGCGATGGGGCCAGCAGCGACGTGCTCGACCTGCGCCTCCTCGAGGCACCGGCGGCGCTCACCCTCCTGGCCGACGACCTCGAGGGCTGACCCGGCGGCAGACGCCTCCTCCCGGCCCGGCGTGCGGGGTCGCCCGCCACCCCCCGGGGGCCGTGGAGAGGGCGTTGTCGGCGTTCGTGGCACCTGCCAGACTTGGATCAGCACGGCGAGTCTCCGGCACACCTCCCACGATCAGAACGATCACGGGCCGGCCGCCGGGGGAGGCGGATCATGCGTTCCGAACAGGACCTCGTCGCCCTTCCCGATGCCGCCAGGTCGGTCGGGATCTGCCGTGACGCCATCTACGATGCGATCGGCCGGGGCCAGCTCACCCAGATCATCGGTCGGGGGGCGATCTTCCTGGTGGCCTCGGAGTTCGCGGCGTGGGCCCAGGCGCACTGGCAGGACCTCCTCGGCGGCTGAGGTGGCACCTGCCTGCTGACCCGTGGACCGGGCCGGCGGCACGCTGCACCCTTCGACTCGTGGCCTCCCTCGCACCGGAGGCGTCGGCGCGCCGAGCGCCGCCGGCCCAGGGTCAGCTCACGGCGCGGGTGCAGCCCCGCCCCGCCTCCTTGGCCTGGTAGAGCGCGGTGTCGGCGCGAGCCAGGGCGGTGGAGAGGTCCTTGGCCCGGCCCGCCTCAGCCACGCCCACGCTCAGGGTGGCCCGGACCGACCCGTCGGCGGTGACGATGGGACAGGCGCCCACGGCCTGGCGGATGCGCTCGGCCACCTCGAGGCCGCCGCTGACGGCGCAGTCCGGTATCACCACGGCCAGCTCGTCGCCGCCGTAGCGCCCGACGACGTCGGTGTCGCGCAGCTGCGCCTTGGTGATGCTGGCCACCGTCACGAGCACCTTGTCGCCGACGGCGTGGCCGAAGGTGTCGTTGACGCGCTTGAAGTGGTCGATGTCGATCATGAGCACCGTCACCGGTCGGGACGACTCGGCCGCCCACTCGATGACGTGCTCGCCGGCCTCGAAGAAGCTGCGCCGGTTGAGGATGGAGGTGAGTCCATCGACTTCGGCGAGGTAGTGCAGTTGCCCCAGCAGTCGGCTGTTCTCCACCGTGACCCGGATCTGGCGTGCCATCACCACGACGGTGATCGCACCGGCGCCCACCAGCAGCCCGTTGAGCGGGTACGTCGCCTGGCTGCGGCCGACGGCGAACAGGAGCCCGTAGCCGAGCACGATGGCGGCGTAGGGGAGGTTCGACACGCCCGTCTGCCCGAGGCGGCGGGGCGCACGGGCCCGGTGGACCCGGTGGCGGTGGCTGGTGGCACCCACCACGAACAGGAGCTCGGCGATCATCCAGAAGGCGTCGGGCCAGTCGCCCCCCACGTAGGAGTCGGACAGCGACAGCCGGGCGTAGGCGACGTCGGCGATCACGAGGGCGCCCGTTCCCGCCAGGAGCAGCCAGAGTGTCCGTTCCTGCCGCTGTCGACCAAGCAGCACGACGGTCACCGCGAAGAGCAGGAGGAGGTCGCCCACGGGGTAGGCGACGTCGAGCACCGTCGCCACGGCGCCGGGCGCGCTGCGGATGCTCGGCCCCACCACCAGGTACCAGACGACCATCGCCGCGGCCAGGAGGACGGTGACGGCATCGAGGGCGACGCGGACCCACTCGGCGCACCGCCTCGGCGCGCCGGGGAGGGTGAGCAACCCCCACGCCAGCACCGGGTACGACGCCAGGTAGCCGAGGTCGGCAGGCGACGGGAACGGAGGCCGCTGGAGGATCACCTCCTGGGCGAACCACACGGCGTCGCCGAGCCACCACAGGAAGAACGCGGCGCCGATCCGCTGCCATCCCCGCTTTGTCCGTTCGTCGCCGCCGTTGCGCCCGCTGGCCCGCCAGGCCGCCGCCCAGGCGGCCAGGCCGAGTGGGAGCGGCGCGATGTCGCTGAGGAGCTCGCGCGTCTCCGGCGTGCCGGCCCGGAGGATCACCCAGAGCAGGAAGGCGGCGCAGTACGCGCCGGCGGTCCATCCCAGCAGGCGTGACCCGCCGGGGCCGGTGTCCGCGTCGGCGGAGGGCGGAGGCAGGTGGCCCAGCGGCGCGACCGGGTCCGGGGCCCCGACGACCACGTCAGGCTGCGCGACCACAGGGAGATTGTCGACGTTCCGGTCGCGATCTTGAGCCATTGCGGGCGTGCTGGGGGCGGATCGTGCCGTTGTCGACCGTGCAGTCACGATATATCATGACCGAACAAGAGCTATTGAGAAAGGAACGTCCCATGCACGGACATGACCCCCGAGTGTTCGGCTGGCCGGTGCCCGGTCCCGACGATGTCGTCCACCACGTCGCCTTCCCCGGGCCCTTCGGCGGCCTCGGTGGGCCCGGGTGGGGTGGAGGGAGGCGGGTGCGCCGCGGCCACATCCGCACGCTGCTGCTGGCCAGCCTGGTCGAGGGCCCGGGCCACGGCTACGAGATCATCCAGCGCCTCGAGGAGAAGACGTCGGGGATGTGGCGACCGAGCCCGGGCTCGGTCTACCCCACGCTCCAGCTGCTCGAGGACGAGGGGCTCGTCCGCTCGGAGCAGCGCGACGGGAAGCGCGTCTACGAGATCACCGACGAGGGACGGGCCGACGCCGAGACGCGTGCCGCCCACGGTGGCCCGCCGTGGGCTCCGGGGGCCGAGGGAGCCCCGGGATCGGCGGAGCTGCGCGAGGCGGTGGGCC